>NZ_JBJDPI010000006.1:0-269014 GCF_044901245.1 Psychrobacter sp. NPDC064578 | reverse complement strand
ACCTGTTTGCGATAGTCTATTGAATAAGTCATCGTTTACTTCATTAAATGCAATTGTTAATAGGGTTGTATCGGTTTTATTTGGATTAGACTATAAGGACACGCCCTAGTAGAGCAGCAATGAGGCAACAACAATACTACTAATGCAAGTTATTCTTGCATTAGTAGATACATCTTCCTTAAAAACAGCTTGCATTGATAATGATAATGCAATAATATCTTGCATTAAGGCTTAATTAAAACAAATGCCTGCTTTCCTTCTCTCGATTACCAACTAATGAATAAAGGCTTGAATGACTATGGCTGATGACAAGAATAAAGGCTCACAAGCCGAAAGACTGGTACAGCTACGTCGTGATAAAGGGCTGACTGCTGAGCAATTAGCGCAAGCCATGACCGAGGCAGGCGCAAAAGTCAGTCGCGGTGCTATCTCGAATTGGGAGCGTGGCACCAATGGCATTGTGTCATCGAAACTACCAACGCTAGCACACATTTTAGGCTGCAGCGAAGGCTATCTGTTACGCGGTGAACTAAAAAACGACAGTGATAATAATAAAGAAGTGAGTAAAAGCGCTCATTCTCATAACAAAAATAGTCAAAACACGTCATCTGCTCAAACTGACAAGATACCTGACTCCCAAGCCAATCAAACGACTACAACTCCTACTATAGATACAAACTCACAAAATAACCCTATGAGTGGTCACACTATGAACACAATAAAAAAATCGGATAAATTACAAAATGTTTGCTACGACATTCGAGGCCCGCTATTACAAACAGCCAATAAGATGGAAGCAGAAGGCAAACGTATATTAAAGCTGAACGTCGGTAACCCAGCCCCCTTTGGTCTAGAAGCCCCGCATGAGATTTTGCGCGATGTGGCAATGAACCTACCAGACGCGACCGGTTATTCCGACTCGCAAGGGATTTTTTCAGCGCGTAAAGCTGTCCTACAGTACTATCAATCAAAGGGGTTGCTATCGGCAGTTGATGTCCGTGATGTCTATTTGGGCAACGGAGTTTCTGAGCTGATTGTAATGACCATGCAGGCTTTGATGAATGATGGTGACGAAGTGCTTATCCCAATGCCAGACTACCCGCTTTGGACGGCAGCGGCGAACCTAGCTGGCGGCACAGCGGTACATTATCGCTGTAATGAAGACGACAATTGGCATCCTGATATCGAAGATATTAAATCTAAAATCACCTCTAAAACCAAAGGTATCGTGGTGATTAACCCTAATAATCCAACAGGTTCACTTTATAGTGATGAATTGCTGAAACAAATTATTGAGGTCGCTAAAGCGCATGATTTAATCATCATGGCCGATGAAATTTATGATCGTATTCTTTATGATGATATGGTACACACCCCAATGAGCACCTTGACTGATGATGTGCTGGTGCTCTCATACAATGGCTTATCTAAATCTCATCGTATCGCGGGATTCCGCGCAGGTTGGATGATGGTGTCTGGCAAAAAACACCATGCCACTGACTTTATCGAAGGTTTGGACATGTTAGCGTCTATGCGCTTGTGTTCCAACGTCCAAGGTCAGTATGCCATCCAAACGGCGATGGGTGGCTATCAAAGCATGAAAGAGCTCACGTCAGAGCGTGGGCGCTTATATAAGCAGCGTGAAATGGCCGTGTCACGACTTAATGCGATCAAAGGTATCTCTTGTACCATGCCACAAGGCGCGTTTTATTGCTTTCCAAAGATGGATCCTGATGTTTACCCTATCGAAGATGATATGGCATTTATGATGGATTTGCTTGTTGAAGAAAATGTCTTAATGGTGCAAGGAACAGGCTTTAACTGGGATAAGCCAGATCATTTCCGCTTGGTGTTTTTGCCAAACTTACATGATTTAGAGGATGCCATGGATCGCTTGGATCGCTTCTTTGCCAAAAAGCGCAAACAATTTGGTACCGAATAAACCTTAATTTGACATAAAAAAACGCTTATCGGCATGATGCTGATAAGCGTTTTTTATTTGAAACATGCTTATAAATAACGTTAAATAAGACTTAAACAAAAACTTTAATAAGCGTACGTGTTAAAAAATATTGACCAAAATGATATAACTGATTGCAGACATTGCCGCTGCTGCAGGAAGAGTAATGATCCATGCCAAACCGATAGGTTTCATCAACGCCCAATTGGTGTCTCTATTGACAATACCGATGCCAAGTACCGCGCCAACTAGCGTATGCGTGCTTGATACGGGCAGACCCATGGTTGATGCGCCCATAACCACTGCTGCCGCAGCCAATTCAGCTGAAAAACCAGAAGCGGGATGCATTTTTGCCAAGTTGGTACCAACCGTTTGAATGACTTCTTTACCAATGAACCAAAGACCAACGATAAGCGCAACACCAAAGGTCAGCATAACCGCAGGTGGTACAGCGGCTTCAGTCGCAATGCTATTGGTACGGATAACATCCATAATCGCGGCAAAAGGACCGACGGCATTGGCAATATCGTTTGAGCCATGGCTAAAGGCAAAAGCAGAGGCGGTAAAGACTTGCATCCAGCTAAACATAATAAACGTCGCTTTGGTCAAATCTTCTTTATGTTTACCGCGGATACTCTTGGTATAGATAAAGGTCGCAAGCCACACTAGCGCCGCGATCATACCCATGATTAAAAAGCCTTGCAGCGTCGTCATGCCATTATTGACATTCTTTAGACCCTTAAAGATGACCAAAGAGGCCATGACCGCGCCGCCTGCAGCCGCAATGATAGGCACCCATTGCTTCAACGCTTTTAGCGTATCAAGGTTGCTGCGTTCATTTTCAATCTCATAAAGCTGTTTATAGTAGTCAGTCTCTAAATCTTCAACATCGCAATCATCATCTTTGTAGATTTCTTGATCACGCAACATCGCTGACGTATAGGCCAGTTGTTCTGATTCTGTTAAACCGTCCAAAAACTCTTTGTGGTTTTGTTTTAAGGTTTTTTTGTCGCCTTTCAAAGTCGCAATGTGCGCCTCTGTTCTATCATTATACTCAATGATGTTTTTCTTAATCTGTCCATATAATACATAGGACAAAACGCCGCCCAATAGCGGTGATAATACCCAAGAAATCGCGATGGTGCCAATCGTACTCCAATTCACCGTTGATAATGCCATTTCAGTACCACCTAACGTGATACCTAATACAATAGAGCTGCCAACAACGCCGCCAATAATAGCGTGCGTAGTCGAAACGGGCAGACCTTTTTTGGTGGCAAATAACAGCCAAAATGCGGCAGCGATGAGCGCTGACAGCATGACATAAATGAATTGGTTGGGCGTTACTGAAAGACCATCTAAATCGACAATGCCGCTTCGAATGGTATCGGTGACTTCACCACCTGCCAGTACGGCTCCGGACACTTCAAATATCGCTGCGATACCCAGCGCCTGCGGGATAGTCAACGTCCCTGCACCCACTGAGGTACCAAAGGAGTTGGCGACATCATTACCACCAATATTGAATGCCATAAAGACACCAAAAGCGGTGGCCACAATAAATAGCGTCGTCTGTTGACGCATCGTGTAATCTAGACCCCACCACAAAAAGTAGGCGGTCATCGCAATCAGTAAAATGGCAAAAAATAGATTTATTCTCATAGAACCGACTGATTTGACTGGCTCTGTAGAACTGTTGCTGATACCCATACGTTGATACGTCCTGCGTAAGCTGATTGAAATTATAGGCGGTTGATGACATTGCGCGGCTATTAATAATGCTCGTGATAGCTTCTGACATTAATATAACGTATATGAAACGCGCAATATGCTTGCTAAAAAACGGTTTTTCTTACTGCTATCTTGGTGCTCTACCCTAACGCTTATCTTTTATTTACTCGTATTTTATTTTACGTAAAGGCAGTAAATAAGGTAAAACACATCACTCAATATGTCACAAAGCCGCAAGGAATATTGCCAAATCGTCTGATTACAGCAGCTTGCGGCTTAGAGATGTCGTAGTAATAATTTTGGTTCTAATAACTGCTATTGTAAGAACCTTTGCTAAACTTATTAACCAGAGTGATTAAAATGTCTGTGTCAAAGGGTAAAAACACGCTACTCACTCAGTGAGTTTCGTGCACAGCAGGAGCTATTACGCGCCTATTATATTAAATATAAGCGCATAATGCATGATGATATTGCAAGATTTGTAACTGCCAGCATATGTGTTAGAAAACATCCTGCTGTAACGCAGCATTATACTCTCTTTCCCTGAATTTATTTAACGTTAAATATATAATTATGGCGCTTTGTAACCAACTACCTAATTGAATGACCAATCACATATCAGCTGCCACACACCGCTGATAGTTGCTTAATTGCATGGTCTAAAATATCCAAACGTGCTTGACGCTTCTCATTGGTCGCGATGACGCACCACGGTGCGTACTCTGTATCGGTACGTGCCAGCATATCCGCCGCAGACTGCACATAATCCGACCATTTATCACGGTTGCGCCAGTCATCGTCCGTCAGCTTAAACTGCTTGTGCGGTGTCTTTTGACGTGCCTCAAAACGTTTAAGCTGTTCTTTTTTATCGATAGCCAACCAGTATTTGATAACGATTGTCCCCGCCGCGGCTAAATCCGCCTCAAAGCGATTGATTTCATCGTAAGCACGCTGCCATTCCTCATCCGTGGCAAAACCCTCAATGCGCTCAACCAAAACGCGCCCATACCAAGTCCGATCAAAAATGGCAATACGGCTAATACGGTCGGTTTGCTCGTTCGGAAGTTTGGTCCAAAAACGCCATAAATAAGGATGTTGCAGCTCATACAGCATTGGCGCACTGATATTATAAATTTGATACTCGCGTGGGTCGAGCGGCGCAACCAACCTTTTAATCGCGCCACCTTTGCCAGCAGCGTCCATTCCTTCAAAGGCAAAAACGATATGACGCCCTTTGCGCGCACGCAGCAACTGGGCAAGGCGAACTTGTTTTTCTACCAACGCATCACGGTAGTCCGACTTATCAATCTCTGCATCATCGATATCTTTTAAAAATTTAGGAATTTTTACGGGTTCAAACTTTGCTGATTTGAGTGCTTGCTGAACTTGCTTCTTAGCCTTCGATTTATCAGAGGTTTGTACTGTATTTATTTTACTACTCATTAGCGGGGTTTGCATCGCTTGTAGCACTTCATGGCAAAAATGGTCAGCCGCATCTGACTTGTCATCACCATCAATGATGATCCAATCATCTTGCTGGCGTAGCAGAACGGTAGCCACTTGATTAAAGGTTTCGATAACTTTTTTACTATTCCAGTCAATTTGGTATAAAAACTGCGGATCGGCTTCATCGTCATTCAGTCGCGCTTGCAACGTTTCGATATCGACATGGAACCAGCATTTAAGCAGTCGGGTTTGATTGGCAGCGAGGTCCTGTTCGAACGCTTGTAGTTTAATAAGCTGCTGCTGTAAATATGCTTGCCATTGCGCAATCGGTAACGCTTTGTCGTTGTCAGACTTGTCATTGTCAGGCTTTGTGCGTTTTGATTTTAGATTTTTTGACTGTTCCTTATTATCACTATCATTATCATTGTCTGACGTTGCCATACGCATGACGTTATAAAGCAAGTCAGCATACCAGTTGCCAAAATGAACCATCACATCGCCATGACGGGGTAACGCCTTGGTATGTGCCTGCCAAATCGGCTGATATGCTAAGGGACAATCACCAACGGTTGCCTCAACTTTAAGTAGTCGAGGATCTACCCATTGGCGCAATTGCTTGACAGCGGTACCCTTGCCTGCCTGCTCCATACCATTGACCAATACCAATAGCCCTGTTGGTTTATTGAGGATTGGCGGCGTCTGTTGCCGCGTTGCTCGTAGAGCATATTGGGCCGTGACCAGTGCCAATCTCAGTGCATCTTTGTCCATAGAAAACTGGCTCAGGGGATTGGGGGTTAGGCGCTCATCGACAATTTGCTCACTAAATTGTGTACTTAGCGCTTGTGGTGCGGTGGATTCAGTCGTCTTATTATTTTTGCTCATAACTGTCATCATCCTATGATTGAAAGCGTATTAGCGTCATCATAGCATTGCAGCAATTCGGTAAATAACGCTGCTATGTAACAGTTTGACATTTGTATTCTGCTTTATTTTCTTTTAAGGTGAACACAATCTCAGACACATGCTGTAATCACGCTCTATAAATACAAAAACCAAAAATATAAAACACGGTTTATCCTGAGCTTTTTATTCGCAACCTTTTAATCCTCTTTACTTTTATGCAGGTTTACTGACCATGGCCTCTTTAGCCGACTTACAACAACATTTGAACCGTTTTTGGGCACTGCCTTATCATGAAGATTTGGTATTAAACGATAAACTCAGCGAGGTGCAAGCTTGGCAACGAGATCGTATTCAGAACACTCACAAAGACTTGTTTGAGCAACCTCAAAATCAGCTGATGGCAGATTATTTTTTGACACAGTTGTATGGCGGCGATGAGTTTAAATTGTTGGCCAAACAGTTAGAACGCATTGTGCCTAAAGCGCAAAAAGTTGAACGTTTTGCGCCAGCAGCGGCTTTAGAAACCGGCAGCATGGCGATACAAGCAGCTATCTTAGCAATAGAGCTGGATTTACATTTAGCAGAATGGCTATTGGCTCAAGATTTAGCCGTTAATGAAGACAACATGCTGACCGCCTATCGCGTAGTCAACGAAGCCGATACCAGACGTATCCAAATTGGTCACTTAAAAGAGGTGTGCTATCGTACTGATAAGTATATAAACTCTTTTATGTTGCAAAAAGCCTTTGCCTTGGCTAAAGGCACCGCCTGCCGTTACAACTATCAACCCTTGTATGAATTTATTAGTGCTGGATTTATCGCGATGCGTCCGTTAGACAGTGTCAGTGGTTTCATTGAACCATTTTGTGAGCGTGAGCTTGAGATTATTGACCGTGTTCATGAGACGGATAATGGCGGTAAGCCAATGACGTTTGGTGTATGATAGACGCCTCATTTGCTTGGTTAGCTGCTATTTTATACCTTGCAAACCAATAATCATAAAAGTGAATAACAGGATAATGCTATGACCGATAATACCCATAATAACAACGCGCATCTCGATCAAAAACCTACCATCAATGGTCATTTACAAGATAAATTGGTCAGAGATAGCATCACCCACAATCAAAATATCACAGCACAGGTGCAAGCACGTCAAAGCTATGAAACTAATAGCACGCTTAATACGAGTATTAATGCTGGCGTAGAAAACAGCAAGAAAAATGACTTTACACAAGTCCAAGACCTACCAACGGGAACGCCACAAGGCCAACAAACCACTATGCCAAATAACAATACCAGCAGCAACACTGTAGACAATGCATCTGCACAAACACAAACCGCCAAACAAACGCTTTTTAACCAGCGTGATGACATCAATAATCCGCATACACCTGATGTTGATGGTAATGAAGAAACGCATTTTGGCTACAAGACCGTCAATAAGGCTGAAAAACAAGCGCGCGTGGCGGACGTATTTACCTCAGTCGCCAAAAAATATGACATCATGAACGACTTAATGTCCTTCGGTATTCATCGCTTATGGAAGCGTTATGCGATTAGCTTGTCAGGCGTGCGTGCGGGTCAACATGTGCTTGATATCGCTGGTGGTACGGGTGATTTAGCCAAAGTATTTAGCCGTGAAGTCGGCAGAAACGGTCATGTGGTGTTATCAGATATCAATGCCGCCATGCTCGAAGTCGGTCGTGAACGCTTAATCAATGCTGGCTGCAACAACGTCGATTTTGTACTTGCCAATGCAGAAACACTCGCGCCATTTGATGACAATAGCTTTGACTTAATCACTATTAGCTTTGGTCTGCGTAATGTCACAGACCAAGACGCAGCGCTCAAATCGATGTACCGTGTGCTGAAGCCAGGTGGTCGTTTATTAATTTTAGAATTCTCAAAACCTGTATTTGAGCCATTGTCTAAAGCCTATGATTTATACTCATTTACTGCCTTACCTCTTATGGGCAAGCTGATTGTCAATGATTCTGAGAGTTATCAATACTTGGCCGAATCGATTCGTATGCATCCTGATCAACAGACGCTGAAACAGATGATGCAGCAAGCGGGCTTTGAAAATTGTGATTATCATAACTTGACGGCTGGTATTGTCGCTGTCCATCGCGGCTTTAAAGCGTAAGATTAAGTTAAAAACCATCGTAATAGACATGCCATCACGTAAAGTGGTGGCAACTGACCTTTACAAATGATGCGCTCTTTTCAGGCGCTCAACTGACTATGCGAGAGCCTTATGCTGACTGTTCTACTTTTGGCGGGTGCCGAAAAGCTGATTAACCTTGCTATTGCTAGTGATGAGATTACCAAATCAGGATTGGCACCGCTTGCTGGCAAAGTGTTGCGACTCAATATGGCCATGCCTGAGATTCGTTTGGATATTTTATTCACTCATGAGCGTTTACGTTTTGAGCCGGTGACAACCGAGAGTGTGTTTGAGCAAAGTGGCGCGATGAACGAGCACCAACAAGCCAGTATGGAGCGCGCACGGATTGGTCATAGTCGTCCAGACTGTACCATTACTGTAGATAACCCAGCGCAACTGCTGAATCTGATGCGTGGTGCCGAAGGCAATTTACCTATCGCGGGTGATTATAAGGTGCTCATGCAGCTCAAACAACTGGTCGCAGGTTTCGACCCAGATGTCGCAGGACAGCTTGAGCCATTTATTGGTAAGCCGATGGCCAGTCAGTTACATCTACTTATATCACAGCTAAAAGGTAGCTGGCGTCATAGTGCCAAACGCGCTTTTGACGATGTCAGCGACTGGGCTAATGAGGTGGCAGGTAATAGTGCTCCTGATCCTACCGAGGCAGCAGAAGTAAACGACCTTAAGCAGCAACTGTTAAAGCTGTGGGCTGATGTCGAACGTGAAGAGGCCAAACTTGCTGCTATCAAAGATGAACAGGCACGTTTTCTCAATAACTCATTTCATCAATAACTGTTGTCGTCGATGATCGCTAAATCCTATTATCGATAGCACTTTTTATAGATAAGTGCAGTTTATAAATAAGTGCAGTGCCCACCCTATTTTCGACTTTCTTTAGAGTACCCATACCTCATGCTATTATCTCATCGCGCCCGTTTACTTGAGCTTTGGCGTATCGCCGCAACTTATCGCATCGATACTCATCTTTCTATCGAAGACGCGCCACAGCTGCAACCTTTGGCGCGTTTGATTCGCCTACATCCAGCGGCGTGGGGTAAAAAACACCAACCCAATGCGATTAAATATGCGCTTGAAGACATGGGCACGCTGTTTTTAAAGCTCGGACAACTGCTGTCAACGCGTCGCGATTTAGTGCCGCCTGAGATTATCGAACAATTGGTTCAGCTACAAGACAAAGTCAAACCTTTCAATTCTGATGTGGCCATTACCCAAATCCAAGACCCTAAACACGGTCTTGGTCAATCGATTGGCACCTTGTTCGCACGCTTTGATGTCAAACCTCTAGCGGCGGCTTCTATTGCCCAAGTACATACTGCTGCGCTGCATGATGGTCGTGAAGTGGTGGTAAAAGTGGTGCGTCCTGATATTCATACCACCATCATTGCTGATTTTGAGCTACTACGTGAGCTGGCCGATTGGGCATCAGCGCGTATTGAAGCGGCACGTGCCATCCATATCGTCGATATTGTCGAAGACTATCGCCAAGTGATGTTAAACGAGCTGGATTTGACCTTAGAGGCAGACAATACCACTCAGATGCGCAACAACTTCTTGGGTTCCGCATTGATGTATGTACCAGAAGTCTATGATTCTGCCAAAAATGTGATGGTCATGGAGCGTATCCAAGGCGTTCCTATCTCGCAAGTTGCAGTGTTTGATCAACTTGGTTATGACCGAGCAGCACTAGCAGAAAAAGGCTTAACGATATTTTTTACCCAAGTATTCCGCGATAACTTTTTTCATGCCGATATGCATCCGGGTAATGTGTTTGTAGAGACGCCGCCGGTTAAAACACTCACTGCCGATATGGCAGCGGTTGACTTAGGTCATGAACCACGCTATATCGGGCTTGATTGCGCCATCATGGGCACGCTATCAAAAGACGATCAGCTTATCGTCGCGCGCATGCTGTTGGCGGTGATGAATAACAACTTTACGGCGATGGTTGATATCGTCAGTAGAGCTGGCTGGATTCCACCAAATACAGACAAGCATGCCCTAATGCGCGATATGAAACGCACGGTTGGTCCAATGCTACAAAAATCCATTAATGATATCGACTTTGCTGGTGTCTTAATGCAAATCTTAGATATCGCCCGTCGTCATCATATGAGTATTCCACCGCAACTCATGCTGCTATTGAAGACCTTGGTGCATGTCGAAGGACTTGGTCGTGACCTATACCCTGACCTTGATATCTGGTCACTTGCCAAGCCGATTTTAAGCAGCTGGATTAAAGAGCAGCTCGATCCCATGCGTAATTTGCAACACTTGCGTCAGCAGTTACCAGAGATTTTATTATCGACCACTGATATTCCAAAGCTACTGGATCAAGGCTTACAAAGCCTTGCCTCACAAGGATCACGCCAAGACAGTCAACTGCGAGAAATACAACAAATTCGTGCGGATATGCTTAATGATCGCCGCCGAGATTGGCTAGCACTGTCAGGTTTTGCCATTTTCATTGCTATTGCAACACAGGTTGTTGGCTGGCTCTCGCCTATCTTTTATATATTGGCTATTTTGGTTGTCGTTTGGCGTATTTTAGCCTAACACTCTATTATTTTTAATAAAAATAAGTATTGGTTAATAGCCAGTACTATCTAATTTTTATTCAATAAGCTCTCACTCACTTTCATTGCTTTTTAGTGACATTTAAAGTGAGTGAGAGCTTAGTTTTTACATTGCCTCATTTCTCATTGTGTCGGTAAAAAAGACACTCTGTATAGGAGTCACCCATGTCTACCTCTAAAATATCAATGGCTAAAAAAGACCACAGCGAGGCTATTGCTGCCTTACAAACCCGTTTCGGTAAACAACTTACTACCAATATAACGGTACGTGAGCAGCATGGGCATACGATGACGTGGCTTGCCAATCAGCCACCCGATGCCGTCTTGACAGTACAAGATAAGCACGAGGTAGCAGCTGCGATGGAGATTTGCAATCAGTATCAAATGCCAGTGATTGCATTTGGTATTGGCTCATCCTTAGAAGGTCAATTAAATGCCCCATATGGTGGATTATGCATCGATATGCACGCGATGGATGCAATATTGCAGGTACATAATGAAGATCTGACCGTTACCGTACAACCAGGCGTCACACGTGAGCAGCTCAATCACTACTTACGTGATACCGGGCTGTTCTTTCCCATAGACCCTGGCGCCAATGCCAGTATCGGCGGCATGGTCGCGACTCGCGCCTCAGGCACCAATGCTGTCCGCTATGGCACCATGAAAGATGTGGTACTCGCGCTTGAGATAGTCACCGCTAGTGGAGAGATTGTCCGCACTGGTACCCGTGCCAAAAAATCTGCGGCGGGTTATGACTTGACGAGATTAATGATCGGCTCAGAGGGTACGCTCGGTATCGTCACCGAAGTCACACTTAAACTATTCGGCATCAGCGAATGTATTGGTAGCGGTATTTGCCATTTCCCAACGATTGAGGATGCCTGTCAGGCAGTAATGCTGACCATTCAAATGTGCTTGCCGATTGCACGCATTGAGCTACTTGATGCCATGCAAATTAAAGCCTGTAATCAATATGCCAATCTTGATCTGGATGAGACGCCTACCCTATTTGTAGAGTTTCATGGCACAGATGCCAGCGTCGCTGAACAAGCTCAACTGTTTACGGATATTATCGAAGAATTCGGCGGTCGTGACTTCGCTTGGGATACCAATGAAGCCGAGCGCAAGCGTCTGTGGCAAGCAAGGCATAACGCTTATCATGCCAGCTCTGCTTTACGTCCTGACGCCAGCGCCTTATCGACGGATGCTTGTGTGCCCATTTCACGATTAGCAGAATGCGTCAGTGCAACAGTAAAAGATATCGAAGCGTCGGGCATGATTGGGCCTATCGTCGGTCATGTTGGCGATGGTAATTTTCATGTTTTGTTATTAGTCGATACCGAAAACCCTGAAGAAATCGCTACTGCTGACGGCATTATCAGCCGCTTAGCTACCCGCGCTATTGAAATGGATGGCACTTGTACAGGTGAGCATGGCATCGGGCAAGGCAAACAAAAATATATGCAGCAAGAGCACGGTAACGCCTTAGTGCTGATGCAAGCGATCAAGTCAGCTCTTGACCCTAAAAACATACTTAACCCTGGTAAAATATGGCCTGTGGCTTTACCCACTGTTTAACTGTTGAATATTGCTGATAAGAAATCAAAGCCTAAAAATGCGCCTACGTTTAACTAGAGTATTAAACGTAGGCGCATTTTTTAGGCTAATTTCATAGCATCTGGTCAATCGCCATTTGGGTCAGTACACGTCCACGAGCGGTACGTAATACGTAGCCTTGCTGAATAAGATATGGCTCAATCACATCCTCAAGCGTACCGCGATCTTCAGCCATTGCCGCTGCTACCGCTTCAACGCCAGCTGGACCACCATCAAAACGTTCGTGCAATATCTCAATATAACGTCTGTCCAAATGATCAAGACCACGCCTATCAACTGCCAGCATATCGAGTGCACTGCCTGCAATCGCGCCATTGATACTACCATCGCCTCTCACTTCAGCATAATCACGTACACGGCGTAATAAACGATTGGCAATCCTTGGCGTACCACGCGCGCGGCGAGCAATCTCCACTGCGCCATCTTCACTCATCGGTACACGCATCAGGCGTGCGGCACGACTCACAATTGTGGTCAAATCAGCAATATTATAAAATTCGAGCCGCTGCACGATACCAAAACGATCACGGAGTGGCGACGTTAACAAGCCTGCTCGCGTGGTTGCCGCAACTAAGGTAAAAGGCGGCAAATCAAGCTTGATAGAACGGGCAGCAGGCCCTTCACCAATCATAATATCCAGCTGAAAATCTTCCATGGCAGGGTACAGTATTTCTTCAATAACAGAACTCAATCGATGAATTTCATCAATAAATAGTACATCACCCTCTTCTAGATTGGTCAGCATGGCTGCCAAATCACCGGGGCGCTCAAGCACAGGTCCTGAGGTAGAACGCAAGTTACCACCCATTTCACGAGCAATAATATTGGCAAGCGTCGTTTTTCCAAGACCGGGTGGACCAAAAATCAGAGTATGATCTAATGCCTCGCCTCGACCACGTGCCGCGCCAATAAACACTTCCATTTGCTCACGGACCACTGGCTGACCAATATATTCAGCCAATAAAGCCGGTCGAATATTAGAATCAGGCGCATCGCCTGCCCCTTCGAATGGATTAATCAAACGATCTTGCATCATAGGTTTTATCATTATATTAAATCATTATTTTTAAAGAATAGGTATAAATAGCATAACCAAACGCTACGTATAAGTCATGCAAAACATCATAAAGCAGCGACTAAATAAAGCACAGCCTAAAACGAAAATAAGCGACAATGAATGTCGCTTATCTATTTAAGACTTATTGATACTTATCAAGGGTAGTGAGCTATATGAATCAAAATCCTGACAACTGTTGCAATGTGGCTTTTAGTAAACCTTGCGTATCGGCAAAGGTATTACCATTACTCTTAGCAGCTTTAATCGCTTGCTGTGCCTCTCTTTCTTTATAGCCCAAGCTAATCAACGCGCCTTCTACCTCAGCGATGATGCTGCCCTCGTGAGACACCTCAGCAGGTTGCATGGCAAACTCTAAATGACTGCTATCGACTTCGATATTTTTCAGCTTATCTTTTAGCTCAATCAATAAGCGCTGCGCTGTTTTTTTACCGATACCCGGAATACGAGTTAATGCCATCTCTGACTCTTGCTCGACATGCATCTTTAGCTCAGCAGCTGACATCGCAGATAGCATTGCTAACGCCATTTTTGCGCCAACACCATTGATCTTGATCAATTGCCGAAAGACATCACGCTCTTTGCGATCGATAAAGCCATAAAGCAGCTGCGCATCTTCGCGCACATGAAAGTGCGTCCAAATGCTCGCCTGCTCATTGAGACGCAACTGGCAAAATGACGGTAGCGGCAGCTCTATATCGTAGCCGACACCAGAGGTAGTCATGACACAGGCAGTCGGTGCCATCAAATACTGCACTTGACCACTAATCAATCCGATCATAATCCACTACCTTTATTAGAGCTGATATAAAAAATGAACTGAGCTGCTATTTAATGATAAATGCTATTAAATAAGCATATCTTGTTGGCAACGCTTATTTATAAAAATCGACCATACCTTCAAGGCTAATTGGGCGAATTTTATGTGCCTGACCCGCAGAACCAAAGGCTTCAAAACGATTGGTACAGATATCTGACATTGCAACCATAGAGGCTTTGAAGTATTTACGCGGATCAAATTCGCTAGGGTTTTCTGCAAGGAATTTACGAATAGCGCCTGTTGATGCCAAACGTAAATCGGTATCGATATTTACCTTACGCACACCATGCTTAATCGCTTCAACGATTTGCTCAACCGGTACACCATAAGTCTCACCGATGTTGCCACCATTTTCATTGATAACTTTTAGCCACTCTTGCGGCACTGATGACGAGCCATGCATGACCAAATGGGTGTTAGGAATACGGGCATGAATCTCTTTTACACGCTCAATCGATAGGATGTCGCCTGTCGGTGGACGGGTGAATTTGTAAGCACCATGACTGGTACCGATAGCAATGGCTAACGCATCCACATTGGTGTCTTTAACGAACTGCTCTGCTTCATCAGCACTGGTCAATAGCTGCTCGTGATCCAATACGCCTTCTGCACCAGAGCCGTCTTCTTCACCGGCCATACCAGTCTCAAGACTACCTAAGCAACCAATTTCACCTTCTACCGAAACACCGCACGCGTGTGCCATCTTGACAACTTCGCGAGTCACGCTGGCATTGTAATCATAATCCATTGGCGTTTTACCGTCTTCACCGAGCGAGCCGTCCATCATCACTGATGAGAAGCCAAGCTGAATTGAGCGTTGGCAAATCGCTGGTGACATACCATGATCTTGATGCATAACGACTGGAATATGTGGCCACTCTTCGATAGCAGCAATAATCAGATGACGCAAAAATGCAGAGCCTGCATAACTGCGTGCGCCAGCACTAGCCTGTACGATAACAGGAGAATCACAGGCGTCGGCTGCCATCATGATTGCACGCATCTGCTCTAAATTATTAACATTGTAAGCAGGGACACCGTAGTTATTTTCGGCGGCATGATCTAGAAGTTGACGTAACGATATTAAAGCCATAAGACGCTCTCTGATTAAATTTTGAATATGATATTAAGAAATCATTCTTAAAAATACGATGTTGCAACAATTGCCCTAAAACCCTAGCCTGATAATAGTCAGACCAGCAAAAAACTGGTATTTTTTGATCGTAATTATTACGCCGTGATTATAGCAAAAATTGCCAGCGCTTCGTAGCGGTTAACCGACTATTTCTTTCTTTGCTTGATTCATAAAACAGAATGATAGCGAGTTTCATAAAGGAACTGGATAAGTTCCATATGATACACAGCTAATTGAAAAAACGGATAAACCTTGTGCATCATATTTTTGACTGATTAAGGCCTGCCCTCAATTCAATCAATGGATATTTAAATGCGCTAAAGATGAGGACACGCCCTAACCTCTAGATTATGATTTTAAATACAAAAAAGCCTTGGCTATCACCAAAGCTTTTTAAATATTTTGAGGGCTTATACAGCAATCAATACCTGCAACCAACAGATTAATAAGCTATTCATCAATCGATAAATTAGTAGATCAATGGCTTAGGTTCAGTTGCTTATGTATTGATGATTAGTACTGTTGTTCTGCTTCTACTGCGTTTTCACTGGCTTTATTCTCAACAGCAGATGCGCCATCGGCAACCACTTCAGCAGTTTTGGCAACGGCTTCATTTGCGCCTACCACAACTGCTTCACCAGTGTTTTTTAGTGCATCTGTAGCAGCAACACCGGCAGTTTCAGCGCCTTCGGCAACTTCAGTACCAGCATCTTTTGCAGCAACTTCAGCTTCAGCAGCAGCGGCTTCTGTTTCAGCAGCGGCAGTATCAGCGTTAGCAGCAACGTCATCACCAGCAGACTCAACAGCAGCTTCGGCGTTCTCTTCTGTTTGTTGGCTACATGCAGTGATTGCAAAAGTACCAGCAAGTACGCTAGCAAGTAATAAATGGCGTTTTAACATAATAAATCCCTCATAAATAAAGCATGTCAAATACATGATTTGCGCTATTTTATAGAGTGCAAATTAGACATGCAATCATAATTTTCAGTATAGAAACAAATAATTACTACTTAATAATAATGAGTAGCCACTGACTCTTATTTCTCTTAAAACAATAACATAAGAATAGTAGCCAAAATATTATTGATACAGCGTACATGAGATGGTGAGGCTAAATTGTACGGCTAATGTTACTCATCTGCAAAATATCGTTAAGGCGTTACGCATCAATCTGTAGAGCAGCAACCGCAGGCAATACCTTGCCTTCTACAAACTCTAAAAATGCGCCACCACCTGTTGACATGTAGCTAACGCCATCTGCCACTTGATATTTATCAATTGCAGCAAGCGTATCACCACCACCAGCGATCGAAAATCCTTCGCTGTTTTTAACGGCATTTGCTATGATTTGTGTGCCCTGACCAAAAGCATCGACTTCAAAAACACCGACCGGACCATTCCATAAAATGGTTTTTGCGTTGATAATAGCATCCGCTAATTGCTTAGCACTTTCTGGAGCGATGTCCAATATCATGTCATTTTCGCCAATCACATCGACAGATTTGATGGTCGCAGTGGCTTGTTGTAATGAGCCTGTGAAATCAGCAAAATCAATCTCATTTTTATCAGCAACGACAACATATTCAGGTAATAAAATCTCAGTCTTAGTCATAATGTCACGAGCTGTCTCAACCAAGTCCGCTTCATAAAGTGACGCACCAACGCTATGACCTTGCGCGGCTAGGAAGGTATTCGCAATACCGCCACCAACGATAATCTGCGAGCACAATTCAGACAAACTGTGCAGCACTTCTAGCTTTGTCGATACTTTGGAACCACCAACGATTGCCAACATTGGCTGCGCTGGGGTCTCAAGTGCCAAGCTTAACGCATCAAGCTCAGCCGCCAATAAAGGTCCTGCACAAGCCGTTTTTCCTGCTCGATGCATAGCTTGGGTAACGCCTTCTGTTGAGGCCTGCGCACGATGTGCGGTGCCAAATGCATCCATCACGAATACATCGCATAAATCAGCGTATTTCTGTGCTAAATCCGCATCGTTTTTCTTTTCGCCCTGATTAAAGCGCACGTTTTCTAATAGCACGACCTCGCCTGCTTGAATTGCCACGCCCTCTGTAAGGTAGTCATTGTTTAAGCTAACGGGCTTTGAAAGTTGTGTGGCTAATTTATCGCTTAAATACTCAGCAACTGGTGCTAGCGAATATATCGACTCAGGACTGCCTTCAGTTGGACGACCTAAGTGTGAACAAACTATAACGGCCGCGCCTTTTTCTAACGCCATCTTAATCGTAGGCAAACTGGCTTGCAGGCGTGCATCACTGGCGACTTTACCGTTTTTAATAGGCACATTGAGATCTTCACGAATCAACACCACTTTATCCGTTAAGCTCAGCTCACTCATACGCAAAAAATTCATTACCTGCTCCTATGCATCATCTCTTGTTAATCTATCGATTGGCTTTTTACTCATTCCTGAAAAAATTTTATCAAATCGGCTGCTCTTGTCTGTGGCTTTATCAAAGTAACCAAGCAAGAATTTGAGGCGGTGTATTCTAGCAGTTTTCTAGCAAGTGCTCATAAAGAACGCACTATTAAATTTTACTCGGGCGTATCCTCAGTTTGAAAATAGGGATCAAAACAAGACAAATGGCTAAATTTTAATAAAAATCAGTAACATTTCGTGGTGGCACTTAGTAATAAGGCTGTTTAAGATACTATTAGCACTGATAATAAATAATACCTACAATAAAAATAACCCATTAGGAGAACCCAATGAGTATCGACCTTCAAGCTGCCAAACAAAACCTACTGACACTTAAAGAAGAATATGAGACTCGTATCGATAAAATCGAAGATCATATCCAAAACCCGCAAGACGACCTCAATGAGCATTGGGAAGACCAAGCCATCTCTTATCGTCAAAACGACATGCGTACAAATTTGATGGTTGAAGCCCGTCAAAGTTTGATCTATGTCGAAAATGCATTAAGCCGTATTGAAAACGGGACTTATGGTAAATGTGAAGTCTGCGGCGAGCAAATTGAAGAGCAACGCTTACAAGCACTGCCTTACGCTACACTATGTATGGAACATGCTGAATAACGACTCATTTTACTCTAAGACAGCCATTCCAAATCAAAGTTCCAGTGATCAAGTAGGCGTTTTCCATTGAGAGAACGCCTGATGCCACTGTCTACAGCGCACAGCGATTTGATCCACGGGCAAATCCATAATATCCCCAACGACCGCCACGTAAGTAATGGGCAAACCTGCCAGCTTGGTGACATTTTCTGCCGTCAAGCCACCGATGACACATATCGCTATATTTTGCTGACAGCCATCTATGAGCTGCTGGCGCGAGATAATATTGGCGTTAGGTTTTGTATTTGAGGTAAAAATCGCACCCATAGCGGCATAGCTTACGCCCTCGTTTTTTGCTTCTTCAACCAATTCCACCTTGCCATGACAAGTGCGTCCGATCATTTGGTTGGCATGTAGTTCGTGCTTAGCATCGGCAACTTCGCCATCTTGTTGACCCAAATGCACACCAACGCCGAGCTTGGCAGCCAGTTTAATATTGTCATTGATGACGACTGGTACGTTGTACGCTTTCGCCAACTCAACTATTTGTCTAGCCTCTTCGTATAGACGAGACTCACCATCAGGTAGCGCCAATATCTGCTTGCGACGAATTTGTAATAGCGCGATGAATCCTGTTGCTAGTGCTGCTTCTAATTTGCGATACAGCAGCGCAAACTCATCGTCATTGGTCAGTAAATATAATTTTGGCGCTGGTATAACAGTCGTTGTTTGAGTCATATTATTTTTCCTAGAGTGTGTCCTCATTTTAAAAATGGAGATAAAAATGAGATAAATTTTTAGCCCATGTAGAAGTCCATTGATTAAATTAAAGACATACCTTAAATTCAACACAATAAAAAGGCTGTTATATCGAATAACAGCCTTTTTATAAATGCTAAAACAGTAAAGTTATACCGTGCGGCGTGTCGCTAAACTGTTTAGAATATTTTTGGCATCACCCCAACGTGTGGCTGAGCTGTTCGCTCCTAAGATGACGATAATTGCTGGGCGGTTATTCACACGTGTTTCCATGACCACACAACGACCAGCTTCATTGATGAAACCTGTTTTTGAGATACCAATTGGATAATCACCTGCACGAACCAAGCTACTGGTGTTATTGGCTTTATAAGTACGGTTACCACTTGAGTAGTTAGAAACATAAAAGTCATAGCTCTTGGTGGTCGAGAAACGACGAATCACGTCATAGTTACCCGCCGCGCGAACCATTTTAACCAAGTCATTTGATGAAGCGACATTGCGCTTATCAAGACCCGTTGGATCACCAAAAAAAGCAGTGGTCATACCCAGATCTTGAGCTTTGCGATTCATGGCACGTATAAAGGCGGTATAGCCACCTGGATAATTACGCGCTAAACTCTTTGCTGCTGGGTTTTCTGATTTCATCAATGCCATGAGCAACATCTCGGCACGATTCAAACGATCGCCTGATTTAAGGTTAGAGCTGGCACGCTTAGGACCGACGAAATCTTCTGGATCGAGTGTGAGCTCTTCACGCATATCGAGACCAGCATCCAATACGACCATGGCCGTCATCACTTTAGAGATACTGGCCATTGGGCGCGCAATGTCAGCATCTTTTTCATAAATAGATTCGCCCGTTTCAGCATCGATGACCGCAACACTACGCGAATCAGTGCTGATCGGTATCATGTTACTGCTGCCAAATGAGCCACGATACGTTGTATTGTAGCTGTTACTGCTATTGTAACTGTTATTACTACTACCGAAGCTATTGGCGTTGGTGATACTGGTCGTACCATTGCCACTATCAACTTTCTTGATAGCTGAGCCTTTGGATTTGTACATAATATTGCGTGCTTCAGACAAACTATCGGCACCGCCCCAACTCATGCGAGCACTAGAGCTAGTGTCAGCGCTACCATTAATAGTAAGTGCGGCTTGTGCAACACTGCCCAAACTCAATGAAATCATAGCAGCGATTAATTGCTGTTTGGTTAATGGTAGTTGCTTCATTATGCCTCCTGCTGTCACGATGCTGTTAATTAGAGAATCAGTTACATACTAACCAATAGCAACAACGTACGTAGCGTTTATGAATGGGTTTATAAGTACTCGTATAGAGTTTTTGTATTTTTAGTGTATCATGGTTTGCATTTAAGTTTAATGTATCAAGCTGATTTAATAATTTATTTTGGTGTAATTCAAATTTTACTACAACCACTTTATATTACAGAAACATTGACTCACATTTCAGCAATATATCTTAACTTTGAACACTGTAATTATTCGTTTTTTGTTATATTAAACAATGGTATCTATCTAAAAGATTAGCAATATTTTATTTTTTTCAAAAACTAAAAAAACGACTCTAATGATTTTATTTTTTGTCATTTAGCGTCAACAAAAGCCTTCATTCTGACAAACAACAAAGAGTATCGTTATGATTAAAGTACTGGTAGTAGATGATCATGATTTGGTGAGAATGGGTATTAGCCGCATGTTGTCAGATAGTATCGATATCGAAGTAATCGGCGAAGCGGACAGTGGTGACATGGCCATCAAATTGGCCAAACAATTACGCCCTGATGTGGTTTTGCTTGATGTCAATATGCCTAATATTGGTGGGCTTGAAGCAACCAAACGCTTAATTCAGCTGGATATGGGTATCAAAATATTGGCCGTCAGCAGTATGTCAGCGCAGCCGTATCCTTCTATGCTTATCAAAGCGGGGGTCAATGGCTATATTACGAAGGGCACGCCGCTCGATGAGATGATTCGCGCTGTCAAAAAAATCTATCAAGGTGGTCGTTATTTTAGCCAAGATGTCGCTGAGCAACTGGCTGATGTTTTGCTGTCAGATAATGCCAACTCACCTTTTGACTTACTGAGTGATCGCGAAAAACAGGTGGCAATGATGGTCGTTAACTGTCAAAGCCCACAGCAAATCGCTGACCAACTATTTGTGAGTGTCAAAACCATCAACACTTACCGCTATCGTATTTATGAGAAAGTTGGGGTTGATAGCGATGTGAAGTTAACACATTTGGCCATTCGTCATGGTCTAATTCAGCCATAACTCATTAGGGCGTGTCCTCAATTCAATTGATGGACATCTACATGGGCTGAAAATGACTAAATTTTATCAAGTATCGTCAAATATCCCAATATTAATGACGATATTTTTCTTGCTTGATTGTAATTTATCTCTATTTTAAAGTGAAGATACACCCTAGCAACTGTTCTCTTATTGCGGTCAATCTATGAAGCCTGCTACTAATATCGTCTCTGCTGTTACTCACTATTTGCATCGTGATGACACGCTATCTCTACCTCAATTGCGCAGGTTGGGGCTTATTTATAGCAGTTACCGCTTTGCTGTTAGTCTGTTTTCTCTACTGATGGTGTATATCACCGCTCACTCTGACAACAGCCTCTCTCTACCAAGCTTTTTACAACAAACAACGCTTAGCTTTTATTTCCTACTTAGTCTTATTTTACTTGGCTTATTTTATGTCGTTAATCAGCAAATGCGGCGGCAGTTAGCCTTTGGTTTAGTGTTAGACGTCATTATATTAAGCTTATTACTATATACAGCGGGTGCGCCTGATTTACAGTTGACCATGTTATATATGGTGGTGGTCGCAGCGAGTTTTATGTTGCTACACGGCTCACAAGCCTTAATTATTACCCTACTTGCTATTATTTTTGTCATTTATCAGCAATTCTTTTATGCCATTGCCAATAGCATGAGCTTAGCAAATTTAGGGGACGCATTGCTCATGTCAGCCAGCTTTTTGGCGGTTGGTGGTTTGAGCTGGTCCATCTCACAGCGTTTGGTACAACTTGAGAAAGTAGCAGCGAGTCACGCTAAAGAAGTTGAACGATTAAACGTCATCAACCAAGAAGTCATCACGCAAATGGTTAATGGTGTCATCGTCATCGATAAACAGCATATCGTTTTGGCAAACCTTGCCGCTCACCAATTACTTAGCCTTTCACATACCCCTTCCGCATCATTGCACAACACCTCTATTGATACAAAAGATACTCGAAACAATACTCGCAGTGCACTCTTATCTAACTTTCAGCAGCAGCTTGGTCAACAACACACGCAGCTATTTAAAGCCTGTTTGTCAGTAGCAGCAGGCCAATCACGCACCTTTATTTATGATTTGCCTGCAGTCGCAAACGCTTCCATATTTGGTAAACTGCGCGTACAAATTATTCCATTAAAAGATGACAGTAAACTGATAATGTTAGAGGACTTACGCCGCGAGCAAGCCAGCGCCCAACAATTAAAACTGGCTTCTTTAGGGCAATTGACGGCGAGCATCGCCCATGAAATAAGGAATCCTTTGGCAGCGATATCACAAGCCAGCCAATTATTAATGGAAGATGTTATAGAAGCCAATCTAGAAGTCGATACAGCAGATAATACGATAACGCCGCCTATCTCAAGTGATGATATGGCAGCGAATCATGAGCTTTATCAAATGATATTTTCACAAACAAAACGCGTGAATCGCATTATCGAAGATGTACTAAAACTGTCGCGCCAGCAAACCGCAAACCAGCAGGCGATTATATTGGCAGACTGGATGCCAATATTTTTAGAGAATTACTTTCAAGGACACGATGTTTTTCTACATGTAAAAACACAACCGACCATATCATTCGACACGCATCAACTAGAGCAAGTCTTAATCAATTTAATTAACAATGGCTTGCGCTACAGTAGCTACGCCCACCCTCATGCCTATGTGGAAATCGAGATTTATTGTGCGGATAACGATGTTATAATTGATATCTTGGATGCTGGTCGCGGGGTTAGCACCAAAGATTTGGAACATTTATTTAATCCATTTTTTACGACAGACCAAGCAGGGACAGGCTTAGGACTGTATTTATCACAAGCTTTTTGTGAGGCCAACCAAACTCGCTTGCTTTATATTCCTGAACATGAGAAAACCTGTTTTCGCCTGATAGCACCTGCTATTGGCGCCTATAGTCATATTAATAAAATTGAACATAGTGTTGATACCACTATTTTATAAATATTAACGTTACCAAGTATTAACATTACATAGAATACTTTGCCATTAAGGCCTCTTGGTTTTTACCATTTTATAGCTATTGAATACGATGAGATGATGTATGACAACAACCGCGCTAGTCGTTGATGACGAAGTGGATCTGTGCCGATTGATGCAAATTACTTTGACC
Organism: Psychrobacter sp. NPDC064578; assembly: GCF_044901245.1. Classification (NCBI taxonomy): domain Bacteria; kingdom Pseudomonadati; phylum Pseudomonadota; class Gammaproteobacteria; order Moraxellales; family Moraxellaceae; genus Psychrobacter; species Psychrobacter sp. NPDC064578. The sequence goes on along the minus strand of NZ_JBJDPI010000006.1, from coordinate 245,310 downwards.
AAAATGGGCATTAAAAGTGATGTAGCATATACTCTGTCACAAGCAAGATCATACTGGCAAGACAATGATTACGATTTTTGTCTGACCGATTTAAAGCTGCCTGATGGGTCAGGACTAGAGTTGGTAAAAGAAATCAGTAATAGCTCTAGTACGCCCATTGCCGTGATTACTGCTCACGGCAGTATGGACCTCGCCATTGAAGCATTGAAGCTTGGTGCTTTTGACTTTGTGAATAAACCTCTTGAGTTACCGCGCCTACGTCAACTGGTGGAAAATGCTTTAAAAGTTATTCATCAAGACAATGAAACAAAAGCCACAGCCGAATGCTCACCCGAACAAAAACTGCTGGACAGTAGACTCATTGGTGATTCTGCGGTGATGCACCCACTGAAAAATACTATTTTAAAATTAGCACGCTCACAAGCACCTGTATTTTTGTCAGGCGCTTCGGGTACTGGTAAAGAAGTGGTTGCCCGATTGATTCATGATTTAAGCCCACGCCGTGATGGTAGCTTTGTACCAGTAAACTGTGGGGCGATACCATCAGAGCTGATGGAATCAGAGTTTTTTGGTCATAAAAAAGGCAGCTTTACAGGAGCTGTCGCTGACAAACAAGGGCTGTTTCAACAGGCCAATGGCGGCACGTTATTTTTAGACGAAGTGGCAGACTTGCCTTTAGCCATGCAGGTAAAACTACTGCGCGCCATTCAAGAAAAAACGGTGAGAGCCATTGGTGATACCAAAGAGGTTCCCGTAGATATTCGTATCTTGTCCGCCACCCACAAAAATCTAAACCAATTGGTGCAAGACGGTGCGTTTCGACAAGATTTGTACTACCGTATCAATGTGATTGAGTTAAAACTGCCGACGCTCAATGCACGTCGTGATGATATCCCTGTATTAGCCAAGCACTTTTTAGCATTAATTGCTGATGAATGGCAGCTAGAGAACCCACCCATACTCACTGTTGAGGCATGCGAGCGTTTGCAAGATCATAACTTTGCGGGCAATGTTCGTGAACTGCGTAACGTCCTTGAACGTGCAGTAACCCTAGCAGAGACACCACACATTGACATCAGCCACTTGGGTTTGCCTGATATTGATATAACCCATCACCGCGCAGTCTCTCAAGATCAGAAGAGTGAGCCAGCGGTTGTCAATAATACTCAACATTCTGAGCTTCAAACAAGCCATCAAGTGGTCGCTCAATCGATAGAAAATAGAGAAAAAGTCATTCAATCTATGGATGAGACAATAGCGCCACAGGTCAAGCAATTGACGACCAACTTGCATCCTTATCGTACTAACGCTCAGCACTACCCTTCTATGATACAGCGTTCAGAAAGCCCAAACCATACAGCCCGTCACAATCACGAAGAATCTGTCACCAATCGATCTATTGTGCAGGAAAGTGATGAAAAAGCAATTCTAAGCAAATTAGAGGATGGTCAGTTACCCTCTCAAGGGTTAGAACACTACCTACAAGAACAAGAAAAACAGTTGATTATTACCGCACTAAAACAAACGGCTTGGAATAAAACGCAAGCAGCTGAACTACTAGGCACCACTTTTCGCTCTTTACGCTATCGCATGAAAAAACTAGAGATAGCTGAGGATCAATTCGAGCCATAGCATTCGCTATTTTTGAATAACGATAAATGATATTTTAACGTTGATATATCGCGATAGCCTGTCTTTAAGCGAGCCTTACTGAACCCTATCGCCTGCCACCGCTTGATCGACTTTGGCAGGTTTTCGGACAAAACGAATACCCGAATCAAGTGCTTTTGTTTTTAGTAAAGCGAGCGCTTGCTGCTCCCATGTACTTTCACTTCCTGACAAGGTCATATCAGGCTCTACACCGATTCCATCGATCTTATTGCCTGACGCTGTCATGTAGTTGGCGACGGTTAGTTTGACAGCTTGCTCATCATTCAGTGGGATGACCGACTGTACAGACCCTTTACCATAGCTGACTTCACCAACGATTGTGGCACGTTTTTGTGCTTGTAAGCTACTGGCCAGCACCTCTGCCGCTGACGCCGAATAGCGATTTTGCAACACCACCACTGGCAATGATTCAAGTATCGCCAGCCCTTGAGTGGATAGCGTACGCGTATCACTTTGACGACCCTTTACTTGTACCACATCAGTGTCGCTCATAAACAAACTGGCTACGCTCACCGCCGACGTTAGCACCCCGCCTGGATTATCACGCATATCTAGCAAGATACCTGTGATAGGTGCGTCTAGATCTATCAAGCCTTCCAATAGTTTTTCACGGCTATTATTTTGAAAGGCAGGTAACTTAATAACAGCAACACCGTCAATGAGACTTGCCTCGACCGTTTGAGGGTGACTGTTATTACGCTGCAAGGTCGTGGTATGTTTGCGGCGACCAGCTTTTGAGGTGACAACATCTACTTGCGTCCCCGCAATCCCTGTCAAAAGCTGCTCAATATCGTTACTTTCTTTATCTTCATCAAGCTTGAAATCACCGACTTGATGTAAATAATCGCCAACCGCAATGCCCTTTTTATCTGCAGGCGATGCATCAATAACCTCTGTAATCACCCAATAGCCATCTGTAGGCTGATAATTGACTTTGATACCCACATCACCCACATCACCTTCGGTAAAGGCACGCAGATTTTCATAAGCCTCAGCATCTAAAAATTCAGCATGACTATCTAGCTTAGTCAACATACCACTCAACGCATTATTGAACAGCTCTTCATCATTGACCGCATCTACATATTCACGGCGTACCAAATCCACTACCGCAACAAACGTCTTGAGCGTTTCTGGAGAAATGGCATTCAATGATACTTGCGCAACCTCAGGTGGAATACTGACATCAACCTCGTTCGTGTCATCGGTCAAGGCACTCTCATCTGCGACACTGTCTATCGAGTCGTCAACTTGGTCGGCCGACTCAAGCATATCAGCGACATCTGATAAATTATTAGTGTCATCTTCTGTGGCTATCTCATCGGCATTTAAGCTAATCAGTTGTAGACTGGCGGTGGGGTTATTGATGGTCGCATTAGCTGGTGACTTCGCTGCTTGTGCGTACATACTAGCAGTGCTGAGCCCAATCAGACCTATCATCAATGCAGGTTTAAAAATAGTCGGCGCAGTGAATACCTTCATAGCTTGTTTGCCCAATCGCTTCGTCACTGGTAAGCGCATAAAATAAATAGAACGCATAAGAGAACTCGTTTAATAATAGAATTATTTTTATAGATATATAGATGAATATTTATCTCATAAGATAGCATCAAGAGCCAGTCTAAGACTAGGAGAGTATTGCAAGTAACATTCACGATAACTGATATGATTTCATCAAATGATGAGTAACGGTGTCAAGTTTGTTTAGCAGGCTAAATATCATACTTGCCCTTATTTTTCTCACTATCCAAACATTTAAAGATAAATAAAGTCAGCCAAATATCTCTTAAAAAACAAATCAAAAAAAGGAGAGACAATAAATATCTCTCCCCTTTCTATTACTTCTAACAACGCTAGTAAGTGGTCAATACAATAGTATTAAATGCCTGACTTACAACGCTGGAACCAATAGACTTTCGCCCGTCATTTCAGCAGGCTGCTCAATATCCATCAGCGCCAAAATAGTCGGTGCGACATCGCTCAACTTACCACGACTACGTACTTGTAGCTTTTTCTCACCCACGTAAATGAGCGGTACATGCTCAGTGGTATGTTGAGTATGTACTTGACCGCTTTCGTAATCTTGCATCTGCTCACAGTTGCCATGATCTGCCGTGATAAGCATATCACCGCCAGCAGCGCGTACCGCTGACTCAATACGGCCAACACAGACATCTAGTGCCTCTACTGCTTTTACAGCCGCATCAAAAATTCCCGTATGACCTACCATATCACCATTGGCATAGTTGACAATTAACACGTCATATTTGCCTGATTCAATGGCAGCCACTAATTTATCGGTCACTTCAGGCGCACTCATCTCTGGTTTCAAATCATAAGTCGCCACATCTGGAGAGGGTACGAGAATACGTGTCTCGCCCTCATACTCTTCTTCACGACCACCGCTAAAGAAAAACGTCACATGCGCGTATTTTTCAGTTTCAGCGATACGCAGCTGAGTTTTACCATTGTCTTGCAAATATTCGCCAAGCGTATTGGTCAACGACGTGGGATAATAAGCAACGCTAGTCTTGGGATTGTCTGCTAAAACGTCAGAATATTTGGTCAACATCACAAATGCCGCAAGTTTTGGCTGCTTATTACGGGCAAAACCTGAAAACTCATGATCTGGCAAGACAAAAGCTTGCGCCAGCTCACGGGCACGGTCAGCACGGAAGTTCATAAAGATAAGCGCGTCATTGTCATCAACGGTATATGGCACTTCATCACGGCCAATCACTACGGTCGGGTTAATAAATTCATCGGTTTCGCGTGCCTTATAAGCAGCTTGTACTGCGCCATCTGCACGCGTAGACAGACGATCGGCTTTACCTTCAGTGATAAGCTCATAGGCTTTTTGCACACGATCCCAGCGATTGTCACGATCCATTGCATAATAGCGCCCAATGATACTGGCAATCTGTACGCGGCCGCCTTCATAATGAGCATTAAGCTTATTGATATGATCCCGCAGACGATTAATATACTTATCCGCCGATTTAGGTGGGGTGTCGCGCCCATCCAAGAAGCAATGTACAAAGACATTTTTAGCGCCGTGCACTAACGCAGAGTGGCACATTGCTTCGATGTGATCTTGATGAGAGTGGACGCCGCCATCTGACAGCAAACCCATGATATGCACGTTACCACCCAACTCGTTCGCGGCTTTTACCGCATTGACTAAAGCTTCGTTTTTATAAAATTCACGATTGGCTACTTCACTTGAGATACGAGTCGAATCTTGATACAGAACGCGACCCGCGCCTAAGTTCATGTGCCCAACTTCTGAATTGCCAAACTGCCCATCTGGCAAACCAACGTCTTCTCCAGAAGCAGATATCAATCCATGCGGATATTGCTGATAAATCCTATCCAAATTTGGCATATTGGCGGCAGCAATCGCATTATCCTTATCATCTTCACGATGCCCAAAACCATCTAATATCATTAAGACATGCGGCACTTTTTTATTTTGATCGCCATCCTGCTTGCTATTGAGCTGAGCCTGATTATCATCGATAAATGCTGATTGTTGCTGGGTATTGGTCATGGATTACCGCTCCTCAAGTGAATGAACGCCTATAATGCTATATTAGGATGTTTAAAGCCCTCTATATTAACACACATCTTAAAATAGCTGAAAAATCGTCATTTTACGCCCACTCTTAAGCGTTTAAAGCATACTTATTTAAAGCACATTTATACAATAGAAAAGGCGGTTAAAACTTAATAGCAATAATGCCACTCTCTAAATCTACGTATCAATCTGTAAATCATACTTGCAATCATTCAAACCATTCGTTAATATAATTATATTCTGAAGTGTTGGCTAGTAGATGTTTATTCCCTGAGCCGATAATGCTTTACCAGGATGTGGTACCTATTGCTTCATTGTGTATGCCTGCACCACTTGCGGTGTATCAGGAAACCTGCAGAGGCAGTGACGCATCCGCCCTGAACTTCACGGTTCATGGGTCACCATCTTACAGCGGCACTTCGGTTGTTCTATTCGGTTAATTATTATTTTATTTATATTCGGTAGGTTTACTTATCACCTCATAAAGAATTAGTAATAACCATTAAAAACCCCCTTTTATCAATGATAAAAGGGGGTTTTTCTATGCTTGCCGATTAATTTAATTATTCGTCATTGGCAGATTTGGTGATTTTTTTCACATCCTTGGGAATGGTTTTTGCTGTCCCATCAATCGTTGTATGCTGTTTAAACCCATCACCAAACGGGTTTTGTTGTTGACCAAATGGGTTCTGATTATTCATACCTCCTGCGCCGCCGAATGGGTTTTGACCGCCCATGCCCCCAAACGGATTTTGTCCGCCGCCCATCTGTCCACCCATTTGCTTGGCCATCATTTCCATCATTTTTTGCTGATTATTCATGACATAATTATTAGCAAAGTCTTTGAGCTTCTTTTGCACGGGTGGCAATATCACCAATAATGCGAGCAAATCGCTCAGCACACCTGGAATGAGTAGCAAAATACCAGCCGCTGCCATGGCCACACTTTTCATCATGGTTGATTCTTGCGGACGCATTGATGGGTTCATCATGCCACCTGCTTTCATTTGCTGCGCCATTGGATTGAGGGCAGCCATCCCTTTACGCAAGAGGGAGATACCGATGACTGCGGCGATAATAAACCACATAAATACCCACCAACCACTCATAAACTGAGCAAGCAAATACCAAAGTAGCATCTCGATAATAAACCAAACAATGGCAATACCAACTATCTGACCCATAAAGTGTCGTCCTATAAAATAAAAACCAATAAATTGAGCGCCATGCAAATTAAGATGGCTAACATATGATGTATATGGGGATTGATTGCTATACTATCAAACTTAAGGCTGATTTTTAAGCCATATAGTCGGTACAATATAATTTGGATACAAGGAAGATGAGTAAAAGTACTACGAGTAGTAGGCTGAGCGAGTCTGACACCGTATCTGATTTATATAGGATTGAATATAAAATAAAATATAAGCAAGATGGAATATTATGGCAATTATTATTGGAATTGATCCTGGTTCGCGCATGACTGGTTATGGCATCGTGCAGCAAACAGGCGACAAACTCACCTATATCGATGCAGGTACCATACGTACCGACACCAAAGAGATGCCTGAACGTCTAAAGCGGATTTTTAATGGCTTAACGCGCATCACACAGCATCATTTGAAATATGCAGATGAGCCTATTTATACAGCTATTGAACAAGTATTTATGGCAGAAAACCCTGACTCAGCGTTGAAACTTGGGCAAGCGCGAGGTGCTGCTATTGCCGCCATGGTTGCTCTAGATTTAGAAGTATCGGAATATACCGCTCGCCAGATTAAGCAAGCCGTTTGCGGGTATGGCGCAGCGGCGAAAGATCAAGTGCAAGAGATGGTCTGCCGCATACTATCTTTGGATGTCGTGCCACAGCAAGATGCCGCCGATGGTCTTGCCTGCGCCATCTGTCATGCGCATTCAAGCCATTCCATGAATAAATTAATATTAAACAGCGCCATGCGTGGGCGCGGTGCGTCTAAGAAAAAAGGCCGCTGGCGTTTGACAGAAGAAGATCTGGGGAACTTGCGTTAAGAACGCTTATAACACAAGCATAAAAAAACACGCGTTCAAATGCCGCGTGTTTTTCGAACTATCTAAGTTATTTATACTATCGTTTTGCTATAAAATAGCTTTACTATAAAAATAAAGCGGCTTAAACCGACTACTCTGCGACGGCACTTTCAATCACTGCATCCAACACATAAGCATATGCTTCGCCTTCTGTACTATTGCTATCGTCACTGTCTAATGGGTAACGCTGTAGACGTAATACTTCATCGTGCATGCCATCATGCTGATAGCCATCGATTTCACCCGTAAAGACTGCCCACTTGCCTTCGCTCGTTTTAATACCTTGGTCATCATAGGTAATGGGTTTCACTTGTAGACACATCTCTGAGCCATTATCGGTGCAAGGTATCATTTTCGAGCTTACTGCCCAGAATACGGTCTCACCTTTACTATTATACTTGGCTTGTGAGGTAAGCATGCCTTCCCAAATCAACGTTGCTCCGACACTGGTCACTTGGGTTAATATTGGCTTATCACTCTTGAGACTATCATCCTGAGAGTTGTTGTCTTTAGCGTCGCCATCTTTGGCACTGTTAGCTTTCACTAATGTTAACTGGCTTTCACCTTGCATCAGCTGATTTAAACTATTTTCAGCCTTATCGAGCTCACCACAAGACATTTTCGTACTCATACCCTCTTCAATAGTCAAAGTGTGACCTTGCAATTGGTAGACAGCGCTCATAGTATTACAGCCAACGCTATAACTTAACGTATTCTCACCTTGGTATTGATTAAAAGACAAACGCACTTGGTCTTTAATATCCGTCAGCATATTTAATGGCTGTGCGCCTTTATCCGTTACAGACATCAATGTCCAACGATAACGTGAAAGATTGGCAATCATTTTCTCTTCATCGCTCATCTTATCCATCTGAGTCTCATCCGTTACTGCATCAGCATTCATATCTATGCCATCATCATTTATTGCATCAGCGCTTGTCTGAGTGCCTTCTTGTACATCACTTTCATTGGGCAAAGAGGTATCTTGGCAAGCACTTAAAACAACGCTTAGTGCCAACAAACTTGGTAGTAAAGTGAATCGAATTGGCCGTTTTTTAACAGATGAGGTCATAGCAGTCATACCTTGTGGTTATCCCTTTTTTAAGTCAAAGTATTTGAAAAATCAGGTTAAATATTTAACAATAAGGGGCTGATGATATCCACTTTATTAAAGCGTCACAATTCACCACTATAGCGCCGTTGATTATCATGGTTGTAACAAAGTGTTTATTTTTATGGATTCATCGTAACTGCTATTTTAATATTTAAAAGTACCATAAAAAATCAATGGTCTCAGATAATTGAAAATTTCATCAATTATTCAAGACCATGAATGATGTCACATTTTTAATTTTTCGCGCTAGTCTTACTCGTTTGTATGAGCAATTTTGGCTTTTGCCATATTTTTAATACTGAAACGCTCATTCATCATTTGATAAAAACGCGCAAGATTTTCGCCCTGCTCATTCGGATTTACGTTAAGGACTTTACCAAAATCCAAACCGAGATATAAGACGATATCAGCAAAGCTTAATTGTTCACCGACCAAATACTCACGACCTTCTAAAATATTTTCAAAATAAGCGAGGGCTTTAACAGCCCGTGCAACAGATGGCGCGACAAACTCTGGGACTTGCTCAACGCGTTGGGCTTTGGACGGATGGCTGTGTTGAAAAGCCAGCATAAAGTTATATAATACCTCAAACTCAGCAATGCGGCGCATAGCGCACACTTGCGCACGTTGTATTACATCATTCCCCATCACCGAGCGCTCACCATAGACACGGTCGAGATACTCACATACAGCCTGTGAATCATTGAGTACAGTGCCATCACCTAGTGTTAGAACTGGCACGGTCTGCATTGGATTTATTTTGGTGAACTTGTCTGACATTTGCTCATTGGCAGCAAAATCAATGTCAATCACGTCCACATCATCCATATCATCGACATCGATGCCTTTTGATGCTAACAAAATAAGGGCTTTACGTGGATTGGGCGCAGTACGGGTGACGTATAGTTTTTTCATGGCAAACTCCTTGTAAGATTGAACAAAAGCGATTCAACGCTATCTGGTTTTATTATGGTTATTACGCTGTTGATGATAGATAAAGACTGACCATCCTTTATACAACTGTTATATCCTACTCTGCTCATCATAGCAAAGCCTTATTAGGCTTGCTTTTTTGATCAGAGACTAAACAACAAAAAGCCCCACAACGTTACGTCATGAGGCTTCATTTCATTCATCCAATCATACTACTTATTTATTGGGTGCAGGCGTGGTACGTAAATAAGGCTTAATTTCTGTATAACCTTTAGGGTATTTAGCCGCGATATCTTCGTTTTTGACACTTGGTGGAATGATGACATCATCACCATCTTTCCAGTCAACTGGCGTCGCAATATTATATTCATCAGACAGTTGCAGAGCATCAATGACACGGATAATCTCGTCAAAATTACGACCACAGCTTGCAGGATAAGTCAGTGTTAAGCGGATTTTTTTATTTGGATCAATAATGAAGACACTGCGTACCGTATGCGTGCTATCTGCATTTGGATGCATCATGTCGTATAGCTCAGCGACTTCTTTATTCGGATCAGCAATGATTGGAAAATTTAGCTCAGTACCTTGCGTCTCACCAATGTCTTTTGCCCACGCATGATGGTCATCGATACCATCAACAGAGATACAAATTGGCTTGACACCACGCTTTTGAAATTCGCCATTCAGTGCCGCAGCACGCCCAAGCTCAGTAGTACATACTGGCGTAAAATCAGCTGGATGGGAGAAAAAAACGACCCAATTATCGCCTGCCCACTCGTGGAAATTGATATTACCCTCTGTGGTTGCAGCGTCAAAATTCGGTGCGGTATCGCCTAAACGTAAATGTGCCATGCTTAATTCCTTAGCTATGTTAGTGATGAGCACTAATATCCAAAGATATTCGCGTGCTCTATTATTATCAACGTACTTTTTATTATCAACGTGCCCTGTCAGATATTACACAATAACTCAAAGCACGTCAGCAAAAATTCTATTTTATCTTAGCAAACTGGTTATGACTGTCTTGTGAAGGGTTGTAATGCGGTTATTCTGTTTATTACTAAGTAATTTAGCATAGACTTAACGAATGAATCAAATCACCATTCCAGAATCCCATAAACAAAAATCACCGAATTTACCTTTTTTACTGGTGCCACCTGCTGCACGCCCAGCATCTGTTAATGTAAGCTCACCTTCTTGCTCTTGTAAATATCCCGCTGCAAGTAACTTATCATTTAACTCTTGGGTCTTAAAACCCAGCTCTTTGGCAAGTTTCGCCGTCGTTAATTTAGCGTAATTAGGCGTTGCCGCTTCTATAGCAGTAGGTGCGACCGTTGTATTAGCATTATTGCTGGGCATAGTATGACTGGCAGTAGCAGTATTATCAGCCCTACCATCAGATTCAGTCACTTTTTCAAGCGACATGCGCACTTCATCGCTGATACGAATAATGCGCTGTGCCTCCTCATAAGTATCGGCATATAGTTTGGCATCTTCATTACGATAAATCAGCACGCCCATTTCATTATTATTGACTTGGCTAAATTCATAAAGGTTCAAACTGGTAATGATGCATTCGTTTTCATTTAGATAGCACTTTGCATGCAAGTTTTTGCAAAAGCTGGTGCGAATAAAGGTCAGATTTTTGAGCCAGTTTATCTCTTCTGGGTGTAAATCATTCTTGCCATAAACGATTCTAATATCAATTTTGAGACGATTACGGTCTTCTAATAGCTCTTTAATACGCTCATTCAGCTTTAAATAGGGACTGATGATAATCAACCTATCAGACGCATTTTTAATCAATTCTTCTAAATGGTAAGTCGTGCCACTGCTGTTTAAAAATTTTGCCATTATTATTTCCTCAAATCTTACGATCAATCACTTTATAATCATGCACAAAAAAGCCCATCCCTAGCGTACTAGAAATGGGCAGGCTTGCAAACTACTATTGTTCAGTAGTTTTTCAAATAAGCGCTAATGCCGCTAATAGTGATAAATTAAGCTGGCTTATAGCTGTCACGCAAGCTGACGATTTGGTTAAAGACTGGTTTATCAGTGCTATGGTCTTCGCTATCAGAGATAAAGTAACCTTCACGCTCAAACTGGAAGCGTGTGCCAGTGTCCGTATTCACCAATGACGGTTCCACCACGGCATTGAGTTCAGTCAACGAGTTAGGATTCAATGCTTGATGAACGTCAGCGACGCCACTTGGGTCTTCGACACTAAATAACTGCTCATACATGCGCACCGTTGCTGGTATACCTTGGCTAGCGGATACCCAATGAATCACGCCTTTAACCTTACGACCTTCAGGATTTTGACCCAATGTCGCCGGATCAATCGTCGCTTTTAGTTCAACGACATTACCTGCGTCATCTAGTACATGTTCGGTCACTGCCAACACATAGGTGTTACGCAGACGAATTTCTGGCTTTTCTGGTGATAGACGCTTATAACCTGCTGGCGGCTCAATTTCGTAATCGCCTTGATCGATATAGAGAGTCTCAGTGAAAGGAATCTCACGCTCGCCCATATCGACATTAGGATGATTTGGCTGCGTCAGCCATAAGGTTTGCGAAGCATCATCAAAGCGAGCATTGACGCTGTCCGCTTTTTGCGACTCCCAACTGCTGACCGCTTCGGCAAAGTTGGTAATGGTCACTTTTAATGGCTTAAGTACCGCCATACCACGACCTGTGGTCGTCTCTAATGATTGGCGAATACTAAATTCTAATAAGCGAAAGTCAACGACGCTGTCTACTTTGGTTACACCAACACGCTCACAGAAATCACGTAAACCCTCTGGTGTATAACCACGGCGACGCATGCCAGCGATCGTCGGCATACGCGGATCATCCCAACCACTAACGATATTTTCGTCAACCAACTGTTTAAGCTTACGCTTGCTGGTCAAGGTATGATCGACATTTAAGCGACTAAATTCATACTGGTGCGGTGGTACATCAAAGCCAATTTTGTCAATGACCCAATCATAAAATGGACGATGATCTTCAAACTCCAGCGTACACAATGAATGGGTAATGCCTTCGAGTGCATCAGAGAGCGGATGGGCAAAATCATACATGGGATAAATGCACCATTTATCACCCGTTTGGTGATGCGCTTGATGCATAACGCGGTAGATAACGGGGTCACGCATATTCATGTTTGGGCTTGCCATATCAATTTTGGCGCGCAACACTGCTTTACCTTCCGCAAACTTGCCTTCTTTCATGTCATTAAAGAGGGTCAAGTTTTCTTCAACACTGGCAGAACGATGTAGTGACGCTGTGCCTGCCTCATTGAATGAGCCTCGGTTTTCTTTAATTTGCTCAGGTGACTGCAAGTCTACATAGGCATCACCCTGTTCAATCAACTGCACAGCCCATGCATACAACTGGTCAAAGTAGCCTGACGCATGGTGCGCCTCTCCTGCCCACTCAAATCCAAGCCATTTCACATCATTCTCGATGTTGTCGATGAAATCTTGCTTTTCTGCGGTTGGGTTGGTGTCATCAAAACGCAGGTTACAAACACCACCAAACTCTTCGGCCACGCCAAAGTTTAGGCAGATAGATTTTACGTGCCCCAAGTGCAAGTAACCGTTTGGCTCTGGCGGAAAACGCGTCACGATTTGTGGGTATTTTTGCGCCTTGACATCGTCACGAATGATATTGCGAATAAAATCGTTTTTTTGTTCGTCTTTTTGTGCATTGTTGCTTGAGTGCTCACTCATCGGGCATTGCTCCTAACGCAAATTGTCAGTTCATGCTACGTGCCATCACGCAGCATGGAAAATTCAAACCAAATCATTAAAAACAAGTTATTAAAAATGATAATAAAAAGCTAAAGTTGCGTTATTCTATCAGCTTTTGCGAACGCATTAACAGCCTGATACATGACACGAGATAAAAAAGCCGTTAGACTAGCCATAACTTTTTAATCACCAACTTTTTAGCCACCACTTAACAGCGTCATTTTAGGCGCTGCAATCAAAGAGGAATATCACATGGTAGACATGCCACCAGTAGTAGAACTAGACACCAATATGGGTGCGATCGTTATCGAACTCAATGAAGAAAAAGCACCAAAAACCGTTGAAAACTTTTTAAACTATGTAAAATCTGGTCATTATGACGGTACGATTTTCCATCGCATCATTGACGGCTTTATGATTCAAGGCGGCGGAATGGACGCTGAAATGAATGAAAAAGCGACCAATGCTCCAGTTGAAAACGAAGCAGACAATGGTCTAAAAAACGACGCTGGTACGATTGCGATGGCGCGTACGCAAGATCCGCATTCAGCAACCAGCCAGTTTTTCGTTAACGTAAAAGACAACGATTTCCTAAACCATTCTGGCAAAAACATGCAAGGTTGGGGCTACACCGTATTTGGTAAAGTAACCAGCGGTATGGACGTCATCGAAAAAATGCGCGGCGTACCTACTGGTCGTTTCGGCATGCATGCTGATGTGCCAAAAGAGCCAGTAGTTATCAACTCAGCGACTATTATTACTAAGTAACTGCTACTAAATAACTGTCTCTCAGTAATCATTCTTCAATAGTTATTACTCAGTAGCGATGAGTCTGTAAAAGCTTATGAATCGTTACTGTTTAAAATTACGAGGATAAGGATAAATGCAAAGTTTTGACCACCTAATTACCACCAGCCCTCATGAAGTGCGGCAAGTATTGATTAGCGATTTGCATTTATCGCCTGAAGAGCCTGCCTTAGTGCAGGCTTTTTTGGCGCTGCTTGATGATTGCCTTGCTCTGCCTGCGCTCAAACGCTTATTTATCTTAGGTGATTGGTTTGAAGTTTGGCTCGGTGATGATTTTTATTTGTCTTTATCCGACGAGGAACGACAAAGTCATTGGCTCACTCCGCTTATCGTTAAATTAAAAAAACTACGGGTAGCTGGCTGCGAGATTTTGGTCATGCATGGCAACCGCGATTTTTTGTTAGGTCAGCCTTTTTGTAATGTATTCGGTGGCGAGCTTATTTACGAGCCGTATACTTTAACTGTCGGTCAGCAAAATTATCGTCTAGAGCACGGCGATGCGCTGTGTACTGATGATAAAAAGTATCAGTTTTTTCGCAAAATAATGCGTAATCGTTTGACTCAGTGGTATTTGCTCAATAAATCGTTAGAGAAACGTTTGGCTATCGCCGATAAAATGCGGCAAAAAAGCCAGCAGAATAATGCCAATAAAGCAGCACGTATCATGGATGTCAATGATGATGCTGTGCTGCAAGCCATAGCGGATAGCGATGCTTTACTGCACGGACATACTCATCGTCCAGCTATTCATCACGCGACTCATGATAAAAAACGCTACGTGCTTGGCGACTGGCGATTGTTAGATAAAGATACACGCCAGCCAAAAGTTAGTGCGGTGATTGGCGCAGTGACAGGCGACGAGCATTCAAATGACAGTTTTAATAGTACTGCTGCTGAATTTAGATTGATTGAGTTTACATCGCTCATTTAATGTCATTTTTTTTGAGCGCCTCTGAACAATAAAAAAGGTCTGTTGAGTTATCAACAGACCTTTTTTATTTAAATTACACTGCATGATTGAAGCGAATTTAAGTGTCAAACTATTGATCGCTCAACTCTTACTTTACGGTATTAATTTAAAGAAATGTTGACGATAATGCTTCAATTCACGAATAGAATCACGAATGTCATCTAACGCTAAGTGACTGCCACCTTTTTCAAAGTTTCTGAGAATATCAGGACGCCAGCGGAAACAAAGCTCTTTGATTGACGACACATCCAGATTACGATAATGGAAGAATTTTTCTAATTCCGGCATTTGACGCGCCATAAAGCGGCGATCTTGACAGATGGAATTGCCACACATTGGCGACTTACCACTATCGACCCATTTATTGAGAAACTTAATGGTTTCAGCTTCGGCCTCTGCCAATGTCACGGTACTACGGCGGACACGGTCGACCAATCCTGACTGACCATGCTGCTTGGTATTCCAATCATCCATTTTATTTAACGTTTGATCCGATACTTTTATAGCGAACACTGGCCCTTCGGCAAGGACATTCAAATCTTCATCAGTGACAACGGTAGCAATCTCGATAATCTCGTCATTCAAGGTATCCAGCCCGGTCATTTCTAGGTCAATCCATACCAGCCCTTTTTTGCCTTGGTTTCTAATTTTAATCTTGTTGGGGTGGTCACCGGTACTCATAAAATATCCTATGGTCAATAAAGTTTAGAACAACTTTGGAGCAATATTAATTAGATAAATCGCCTGTCAATGTTCATGCATAAGTAGCAAAACGTTGCATCTACTGATTTATAACCCTTAAAACGTTACAAAATCTCTGTCTGCAGCAGGCGCTTTAGGCTGTATGTTATCAAACTTTCACGCTACACTTAGCAATATTTTTTTAATAGGTTTAAAACCCATGGCATTAATTCGGCAACGCAAGCTGACTAAGCAACAGATTCGTCGCATCGACAAACAACAGCTGGCAAGTCAAGACAGCATCGATGACAGTTTGATGGATGGCGTGGTCATGGCGCATTATGGCAAGCAGTTGGAAGTACAAGTGACCAGCTTGCCTGCGGTGATACCTGTGCAGCCGGAGATTGCACCCGATGATCCTGAGCCGTTTTGGCAAGAGCTGGCATTAGGCGATATTTGGCGTTGTCATGTGCGTACCAACTTACCGATGCTAGCTGCTGGCGACCAAGTACGCTGGAGTGCTGATCCTAATACTGGCTTTGGACGTATTGAATCGGTCAAGCCGCGTACCTCTCTGGTCTCGCGTCCTGATCGTTATCATAAACTTAAACCTGTCGCCGCCAATGTCGATATTTTAGCCATTGTCTTCGCGCCGCTACCTGCTGCCGCGCCAACCCTCATCGATCGTTATTTGGTCGTCTGTCATCATGCTGGCGTAAAGCCGCTGTTGGTGCTTAATAAAGCCGATTTATTGGCAGAGGAAAACGGCGTCGATACCAAAGAATTACTCGCACAATATGCTTCTCTCGGTTATGAGAGCGTCTTGACCTCAGTCGACTGCCCTGAAAACGTTGCGGATAGCGATGAGCAAGAAGGGCTGGATGAATTAAAACGTTATATCGATAAAAAACTGGTTATTTTTGCAGGGCAATCTGGTGTCGGTAAAAGCAGTTTAATCAATGCACTGCTACCTGAATCGGCACAAAGCGTCAATATCATCTCTGATAACTCAAAACTTGGTCAACACACCACCACCACCAGTCGCTTATTACCATTTAATCCAGCTGACTTGACCCAAGGCGGTATCGTCGATACGCCAGGTATCCGCGAGTACGGCATTTGGCATCTCACACCCGATGATATCATTTCAGGATTTGTGGAACTTGCACCCTTATCTGGCAACTGTCAGTTCCGTGATTGTCGTCATACTCACAACAGCAAAGGCTGCGCACTATGGCAAGCGGTTGCTGACGGCGTGGTATTGCAGCGCCGTGTGGAAAACCTCGTGACTTTAAGAGAAGAGGCTGATACTAAGCCCTATTAATACGGGCAGTATTAATATTGGCAGTATTAGTATCCGCCTTATTAATCGTAATCGCTGCCTTATAGCTCGTTAATCGCTTGGTTGACCATCGCCCGTTTACTATGGATGGTCTAATCGGTATAATAGCGCCTTGTTCAGTATCGTTAGGCTGTCTTCTCAGCTTAACCGAACACTTATTTTTTTGGAGGTATGGTTTGGATCGTGCGCTGGAATTTGTGGGCAACCACCCGTTTTTATTTGGTATATTAGCCGTACTTGCCGTGCTATTTTTTACGATTGAAAACAAACGTAGTGGCAGAAAAATATCGCCCAATACCTTAGGTATGATGGTTAACTCGCAAAACGCGCAGCTAATCGATATTCGTGCCAAAAAGAAGTTTGAGACCGGTTACATTCAAGGCAGCCGTAACATACCGTTCACCGAGCTCAAAGACCGCTTAGAAGAAATCCGTGCAATTGAGCAGCCAGTGATTATCATTTGTGATATGGGTGTGCAAGCAGGCGCGGCTATTCAGATGATCGGCAAGGACAGTGTCTATCGCTTAGAAGGTGGTATCGGCGGCTGGCAAGCAGCGGGCATGCCATTAGTTGGTTTAAAAGACGCAAAGCCTAAAAATAAAGGCAAAGCCAAACCAAGTCTACATAAGTAGTCCGCTATACTGATGTTTAAAAATATTTAGCCCGTATCAATTGATATATGATTGAGGGGCGTTGAATATTTATAAATAAAAAAGACACCTTATCGATAGGTGTTTTTTTGTTTGTGGCATTTGTGCTACCGTCAGAGCTTTTATACTCAAGCATCTTGAATTTGCTCTGCTCATCCCCACTTTAATAACGAGCATTACCGAATCTATCTTCAATTTACTTGCTGGTAACGGATTATAAGAATTTTTATCAAATAATTATTTATAATACTTTTTATAATAAAACGATTACCTTCTAAATTTATAAATAAGGATTTACCATGACTGTCGCTGTTAAAGTTTACACCACCCCTATCTGCCCATATTGCTCAAACGCCAAACAACTCTTAAAAACTAAAGGCGTTGACTACGAAGAAATTGGCATGCACGATATGAGCCGCGAAGAGCGTCAAGAATTAATGAAAAAAACCAATAACTATCGCACTGTGCCACAGATTTTCGTCGGTGAGACCTTTGTCGGTGGTTTTGATGAACTCAATCAAATGAACCAACAAGGCAAACTTGACGAGCTATTAGCAGGTTAATCTGCTACTTTTCGTTGCTGTCTGTCTTTGCCTGTGCAATGATAGACAGCGGCAAAGATAAAAGAGAGTAATAAAAACATCCAGATTTTGTCTCGATTTACATTACAATGAACTTTTATTAAAATGACAGTTTGTCCAACTATTTGAATAACTTTTAGAGGATTTATCATGGCTGAAGAACAAGCACAACCACAATTGGCACTAGAGCGTATCTACGTAAAAGATATGTCACTTGAAGTCCCAGGCGCTAGTGTGTTCACCAAAGAGTGGAACCCAGAGCTTGATATCAATTTGTCTAGCAACGCTGAAAAACTCGATGACGATCATTATCAAGTCATCTTAACGGTGAGCGTTACAGCAAAAAATGCGGAAGAAGCGGCATTTATCGCTGAAGTGCATCAAGCAGGTATCTTCTTATTAAAAGACATCCCAGAAGACCAAATCGGTCAAATCTTAGGTGCATACTGCCCGAACGTTTTGTTCCCGTATGCTCGTGAAGTCATCAGCGACATCGTAACGCGTGGTAGCTTCCCGCAGTTATTGCTAGCCCCTGTCAACTTTGACCAAGCTTACGCGCAAAGCCAGCAACAAGCACAAGTTGATGCTGAAGGTAATGCATAAGTTTTAAGCAAAAATGTGCTAGCTTTATTCGCAGTATATTTTGATAAAAAAGCCGTTTACTCATTAGGAGTGAGCGGCTTTTTTGTGGATGCTGTTTAAGCGCTTATTCAAAAAAATCGTTGAGCAATGAGAGTTCTACTGAGTAATATTGTAAGACATACAGTTAAAACCATCAGACATAAAAAACCCTGCTAATAAACAGGGTCTTCAATCGCGTCATCAATTATTTAAAATCGATGATTAGCCTTTTAACGCTGATAAAATTTGTTGCTTAACATCATCGATGCCTTGCGTGCCATCAAACTTATCATAATTAGGGGCATCGGCACCTTCTTTGGCCTTGTCTTGATAAAAACCAACAAGCGCTGATGTTTGCTCATGATAAGTCGCTAGACGATCACGAATGGTAGATTCTTTATCATCTTCACGCTGGATTAGTGCTTCGCCCGTAACATCGTCGATACCATCGACCTTAGGTGGATTGTGATCAACGTGATAAACGCGACCTGAACCAGGATGTTGGCGGCGACCAGATAAGCGCTTGACAATCTCGTCATCCGGCACGCTAATTTCGATTACATGATCGATAGCAACGTCAGCATCTGCAAGTGCTTGAGCCTGTGGAATCGTACGCGGAAAACCATCCAAAATACAACCATTGGCACAATCAGGCTTAGCGATACGTTCTTTCACTAGGTTAATAATGAGGTCATCAGAAACCAAACCACCAGCATTCATGATGTCTTTGGCTTTTTTGCCAAGCTCGCTGCCTTCTTTGATTGCTGCACGCAGCATATCGCCAGTTGAGATCTGCGGGATATCATATTCTTTAGAAATAAACTGGGCTTGGGTACCTTTACCGGCGCCTGGTGGACCTAGCAAAATAATACGCATCATTACACGATTCTCCTTAATAGATAGGATTTTGGGACTAATAAAACTCAGGGATTGGTTGTTTGCCAAGCTACCTTACCTTGTGGCTTGGCAAAGCTCAAGTATTTTCATTATTTGCAGTGATAAGTTGTCATGACTTATCTGTTCATATAATGCTGTTGCGCGCTGCTGTATCGGACAACAGCGCTTACGTCAGAGGTGCTGACAACAACAGATATAAATACTATGGAATTTGTTGATTGATTTCAACATTGACCTGATTTTGTTCCGCACTAATCACCACTGGATTACCTGACAAATCCCCTGACTCTGCACTGGCAGTGCCACTATGGCTGATACGAGCGATGACAGCCAACTGAACTTTATCCGCTCTCGCCGATTTCAAAGTACGTTCAGGCATCATGGCATCCAAATCGCTTAGGCTAATACTGGCTTCACCTTGCTTGATGACACTGATAGGCAAACGTTTGGCAGCAAATGGTGGTCCACCATTGACATCACGTATGGCCACAAATAACACATCGTCGGCTTTGACTAACGGCAGCAGGCTGGCATTAATTTTAACAGTCACTTCAATACCTTCAGAGGCTTGCTGTTGCTGAGCGGTGACATTAGCACTTAGCTCATCTAGACTCGCCAATGCTTTGGTATGATCGCCAGGTTTAGCCGCAATACTGTCACGTAGACGCTTAATCCAGCCTTGTGCTTGATCAAAATTACTACTCCGTGCCTCACCCATTGCCATGAGCATTTGCGCGCCCTCATGCTCTGGATTTTTAGCCAACACGTCTTGTAGCACTCGGCGACTATTAGCGTCTAATTGGCCTTTATTGGCAAAGAAGCTAATCTGTGCATAAGTGGTTGCAATCTCTTCATTGTCTGGTGACAAACGATAAGCACGCGACAAGGCTTCAATTGCGGAGTCAGTGGCTTCTAATGATAAGAATAATTCTGATAAACGCATCCATCGATCTGGATCATCAGCGTGACGATAAACATTGGTCTGCATGGCACTAATCAGCTGTTGACCATCTTCAATCGCCCAAGCAGGCGGCTGATCAATCTTACCCGTTAATAAATCATCAGCCACTTGACCTACTTTATCTTCAGCTGCCCAAAGCTCGAACACAGGCGTACGATCGCCGACCATCAAATACGCCATCGCCGCGAGGACTGGCACCCAGACAGTAATGATCAGGCGGCTTTTGATACCAGGCGCGACCATCGGTGTGACTTCACGCTGAGCATCTAATAATTGACGTTCAAGCTCCAGTTTTTGGTTCTGGTAATGGCTGTCATCGATAGTGCCATTGTCTTTATCTGTTTTTAGTTCTGCTAGACGCTCACGGAACACAGCAACGTTGATATCCAACAGCTGATTGTCCAGAGGCTTTTCTGGCGAGCGTGACGCTCGCAGCCAAGGCATGATGGTAATAACAGCGAGTATTAAGGCGATGAGTAAGCTTAGAGCAATAAATAAGCCCACAGTAGAGAATATGGTCATTTTTTGTCCTTGAGGCTTGTAATATCATGGTCGTTTTTGTCATCGCTCGAAGCACGTGATAACAGACGATCAATCTCGGCTTTTTCAGCAGCAGACAGAGCAGCAGCCGTACTATTGACCGTTACCCCGCTTTCACCACTAGCGACAAGCTGACGTCGTTTGCTTTGCCAGAACCAGCCTATGAGTAAACTGATGAGTAATAGTGGCGGAAAAAACCACAAAATCCACGTTGATGGACGGACAGGCGGCTTATAAGTGATGAAATCGCCATAACGTTCCTGCATATAAGCACGAATCTCGCCATCACTACGACCGTCTTTTATCAAATCATACGTTTTTTGCTTTAGATCTTGAGCAATGGGCGCATCCGATCCTGCAAGATTTTGGTTTTGACATTTTGGGCAACGCAGCTCTTCGATGAGACCACGATATTGGGCTTCTTGCTGCACAGAATCAAAGTCATAGACCTCAATAGCAGCATAGCTTGCCATACTTATTAGACAAGCTATTAATAAGCTCGAGACTTTTAACGTAACGGTTGTTATTTTATTGGCTATCATTTACACGCCTCCGCAACCTGAGTCGGATCTGGACTGACGTTTTTATTATTGGCTTCATTGAGCACCATCAAGCAAGGCGTAATACGGCTTTGCCAGTTGCTTTCATTGATCTCACCAATGATGTGCTGACGAATAATACCATTACCATCGACTACGAAAGTCTCAGGCGCACCCGTCAAACCTAAGTCCAAAGCAAACTGACCAGATAAATCCTGAATAGACATCGAGAACGGATCGCCACCTCGGTTTAAGTAGCCTAGAGCATCACCAATGTCATCTTTATAGTTGACCCCGACCAGATTGACACCGCGCTCCTCTAGTTGCATAAGAAAAGGATGCTCAATAATACAAGTTGGGCACCAAGAGCCCCAAATGTTCATCAAAAAAGGCTTATCAGGTAGGTTCTCATTGGTCATGATACGACTGGTATCTGATAATAAAGGCAGCTCGAAAGCGGGCACTGGGCGCTCAAGTGCCGTATTGGTAACGATATCCGTCGGCTTACCCAAACGCAGATATAGCATGATGATTAAGCCAATGAAAACGATCAGTGGAATCAAAAACCATAGCTTAAGTTGCTTTTTGTTCATGGTTTTCGTGCCACCTACCTTATCTTGCTTTGCATTTTGCTCAGGGGATTGCTTTGATGTGCTCATATTAATTATCCCCTGTCTTTAATGCTGACGCATCCAAATCGGCGACGGTGGTAAAGCCTGCTTTATTTGCCGCAATTTGTGCAGGTGTCTTGGTTTTCTTAATACGATAGCGATGATCAAGAATACTCAATACTGCACCAAACGCCATAATCAGAGCGCCTAGCCATATCCAGCGGATAAGCGGTTTCACATAAATACGTACTGCCCATTCGTTGCTATCTTCGGCGATAGGTTCGCCCAGTGCCACGTAAACATCACGCATGAGGCTAGCATCAATCGCGGCTTCTGTGACTGGCATCATACTAATGATGTAATTACGTTTTTCAGGATACAGCGTAGTCACAGCACGGCCATCTTTGCTGATTTCAACCTCAGCTTGGGTGGCATCAAAGTTACTGCCTTTGACTTCACGAAAGCCTTTAACGGTAAAGTCATAGCCTTGGACATGAACGCTATCGTTTGGTCCAAGCGCGACATCACGTTCAATACTTAACGTACTGGTAAATGCGACGCCGATGACGGCAATAATGACACCGATATGAGCGGTCTGTTGACCCCAATAGCTCAGACGTAACTGGCGTAACCCTTTAACAAAATTGGGTGCGTTTTTGGTTTTGTCTTTGAAATCAACCACCATCCATAGCAGTACCCAAAAACTGACCGCCAAGGTAACGCCAATATTAAGCATCGCAGACGGGCTCACAAAATACGTGATAACTGCCGCAAGCACTAAACTACTGGCTGCAATGACCATACCAGCGCCCAATAGCGGACGGCTGTCTTTTTTCCAGCGAATGTTCGAGCCCATACCCATTGCCACTAAGATCAGCCACGTTAGCGGTACAAATAGCGCATTAAAGTAAGGAGGGCCGACAGACACCTGACCTAAATTAAAGGAGTCAGCAATGATAGGATAGAGCGTGCCGAGTAGTACGACCAAAGTCGAAATCAAAATAATAACGTTGTTAATGACTAAAAATGACTCGCGTGAGATCAGTTGATACTGACTTTCGACCGTTAAACGCCAACCACGTACCGCAAACATCAACAATCCACCGCCGATGATCACACCGAGAATGACTAGAATGACCAGACCACGCGTTGGGTCGGCGGCAAACGAATGCACCGAGGTAATAACGCCAGAACGCACGAGAAAGGTGCCCAATAGACTGAGTGCGAAAGCAAAAATCGCCAGCATAATCGTCCATGCTTTAAAGACACCACGTTTTTCTGTGACGGCAAGCGAGTGTAACAGCGCTGTACCAGCCAGCCATGGCATCAATGAAGCGTTCTCTACTGGATCCCAGAACCACCAACCACCCCAGCCAAGCTCATAATAGGCCCACCATGAGCCAAGCGCGATACCAACGGTCAAAAAGCCCCAAGCCGCCAATGCCCACGGACGCGACCAGCGTGTCCACACTGCATCTAAACGACCTTCCCACAATGCCGCCATACAAAAGGCAAACGGCACGACCAAACCCACATAACCCATATACAGCATCGGTGGATGAATAATCAAACCAAAATCTTGTAGCACAGGATTTAGATCCGCACCATCAACAGGCAAATTTGGTAATGTACGATCAAATGGCGACGAGGTAAAAATCAGCATCGCTAGCATCATCATCTGTACGCCGGCCAAAATCACCAACACTCGCGCACGCATAGACAGTGGCAAACCACGGCTAAAGTAAGAGACCAGCGCACACCAAGTAGCCATGATGGTCATCCAAAGCAGCAATGAACCCTCATGACCACCCCAAGTTGCCGACAGCTTATAATACCAAGGCAACAGCGTATTAGAATGCTGAGTGACATAGACGAGGCTGAAGTCATTATAATAAAAGCCTGCCATCAGCGCGGCAAATGATGTGATCATGGCAGCAAATTGTGCCCACGCCAGACTTGGTGCCAGACGCTGCCACGCAACGTGGTCACGCATGATACCGACGGTTGGTAATACCACCTGCAAAATCGCCAATATAAAGGCGGCTAGCAAGGCAAAATAACCCAATTCTGTGATTAACATACGGTCTAACCTTGTTTACCTTAATACGGTCATTGTTTATTTTAGGGATTGGTTTTGTAGGATATTCGAAAGTATCCAGTAATCGTTACTACGAGTATTTATAATGCTGGTCTTTATTAGTATTATTTATTATAAAAGCGCCATTAGCCATTGCAGCTGAGGGCGCTTACAGCAAGGTACATTAGCGTCAACTTGTCACGTTTCTGTATCCACTCTGTATGCGATGTGTATAAAGACCTAAAAAATGCGTCATTACTGAATCGCAGGAAAAAACACTAAGACCAGATGCAACCAGCCTGCTAAAAACCCTGTCAAACCACCCAACACGATTAATGTCATTTCATCTTCACGAAAAGCGGGACGTAATAAGTTCTGAAACTCATCTGGCGTCAGCGCGCGAATACGGTCACGAAACAGCCCAAATATTTTACTGGCACGGCTTTCATTGAGCTCAGGATCTCGCAATGGCACCATTGTCGCAACAATTGACTTATCAATGATGGTGTTTTTTAGCTGTCCATATTCGCGGCGGCCCAAGCCTAGGCGCAGTGTCGTACTAATCACTGGCGACTCTAGCACTTTATATAAATGCGACTTCATCAACTCACGCGTTTGCGCAGCACGGTCACCATACATCATCTCATTCATGATGTTCTCAAGCGTCACCAAATCTTTTACCACAATCTCAGCAAAAACCTCAGAAACTTCCTCTTGGCGTTTCATAAAACCGCCTTGCAAACGATACTGGGCGATATGTGGTAATTGCGGTCTAATAAATGGAAAGCGACTCTGGACGGCAAAAAACTTCACATAAGGAATAAATCGCGGCTCTACAGGATTAAACACCATCCAAATAGCAATCCAATTGGTAAGAAAGCCCCAAATCGCGGCAAAAAACGGCACTGTCCAATGCTGCGGCACCACCAAAAATATAAACATTTGGATAATACCGAAGACCAAGCCAATCAAAGCACTGATATGCCAAATAAAATCGATCTCTTTTTGACCAACCTTCAAAAACATATTGACCATTAAACGACGATCACTTTCCATCGTGTTAACAATCATTTTGCGCATATCAACCAAGTCTTCGACGTTATGGGTCAAGTCAGTCACCAAAGACTGCATGATATTAGGCAGCTCTTGATGCGCTTGAGCGTAGACACGGCGCTTCAACGCATAAGGCAGATTACCCCACAGCGCTGGCGAATGGTCCAACATGATTTCATCAATCAATGCTTCAAGGTTTTTGTCCACGGTATCCGTGATAAATACCGCCATCTGCTCAGGCTCCATCGCCTGAAAAAATTCATCAAGCGAGCCAAGCTTTGACAGCGTTTGATCCACGATAACGCCTGATATCTTGCCAGCCTTTCGTGGGACGATACCTTGCCAGCCAATACCCGGCAACCCAAAAAACGGGAAGTTTGGAATACGAATACCCCGAAACTTAATCGGATAGAACAGCATTTTAAGCGCCATCCACACGTGTATCCATGTAACAAATGCGGTCACAGGCGGAATAGTCAGCATGGCAAAAAACTCTGGGTGTTCAGCTATTGTCTGCCACAATGAAGTTGCATCCATGACTTATCTTGCCCCTGACAGGTTAATTGTCGTCGCTAATTAAAAAGGATTAGCAAATTAGAACGCTTAACAAAAAGCCGCTCTGCCCATGATGATTATTATCAAATAAATCGCCTGATTTTAGCATACTTGCCATTCATTAGCACACGTCGAGCCTAGGTAAGTTGTGACTAGGGATGACACGTTTTACTATTACTTTCGATAGTAACAATATTAATATCATCTACAGGCGCTTTAGATAATAACGACCACAAAATAAATGGCGGTATACTGCGGCGGCTCATTTGTTCTGTTATAATTTGTGATTGTATGACCGCACATCGCTGTATATAGATTGAGGGATTATTATTTCAACTCATATCAGTCCATGTAATTGAAATTCTTATTATTATCCTTTATGCTCGCCGCACTTTGATGAACGACCCTGCCCTTTTACTCTCTTTTATTGACTCACTGACCGTTTGGGCTCTTACTTTCTATGAATAAACCGCTAACCCCCAATACTGAACAGGTCAATCGTGTTTTCACCAGTCGTATTATTATCCTTGGAATTCTGATATTTATTGGATTGAGCGGCTTGATCGTGCGTTATGGTTACCTGCAAGTCTATGCGCACGATAAGTATACGACGCAAGCAGACAATAACCGTATTAAACTGATCTCTGCACCGCCCAGCCGCGGCTATATTTATGATCGCAATGGGGTCATATTGGCAGATAACCAGCCCGTATTTACGGCCATGTTAAGCCCTGATGAAGTCGAAAATCCAGAGCGTACGCTAAATTTGCTTGCGCCTATTTTTGAGCTAACAGATGAGAATATTACCGATATTTTAGCGCGATTGAGTAAAAGCAAAAACGATCCTGTGACCATTAAAATTGACTTAACCGATGCCCAATTGGCGCAGTTTAGTGAGCGTAAACCCTTCTTTCGCGGTGTGACCATTCAAAGCAAGCTGACACGTTCATACCCTTATGACGAGCTATTTGCACACGTCATCGGCTATGTTGGGCGTATCAATGATAAAGAAACCAAACGCATTGACAAAGATCGCTACGCTGGCACTGACCTTATCGGTAAAATCGGTATCGAAGATTATTACGAGGACATATTGCTAGGGCAACCGGGTTATCAGTCGGTAGAAACCGATGCTCTTGGCAATATTTTGCGTCAATTAGACACTAAACCACCCGTAGCTGGTAATGACATTACGCTGAGCTTAGATTATGGCTTACAGCAAGTCGCCCAGCAGCAGCTAGACGGTCGTCGCGGCGCTATCGTGGCAATCGATCCAAAAAATGGCGATGTATTGGCGTTTGTCAGTAATCCAAGCTATGACCCCAACCCTTTTATCTCAGGCATCTCCTTTAAGGATTATGGCAATCTGCGTGAAGATCTGGATCAGCCGCTCTATAATCGTGCGCTACAAGGGATGTATCCTCCTGCCTCCACTATTAAGCCTTTTGAAGGCTTAGGCGGCATTCATTATGGGCTGCGTAATTGGGAAACCACTATCTATGATCCCGGTTATTTTAGCTTACCGGGAGACTCACATCGATTCCGTGACTGGAAGCGCGGTGGTCACGGGTCAGTAGATCTTAAAAAATCAATTATGATGTCGGTGGATACCTATTATTATAAATTGGCCTATGAGATGGGCATCCAGCGCCTACACGATTGGATGACACGCTTTGGATTTGGTGAGCCGACAGGCATTGATTTGCCCAATGAAAAATCAGGAATTATGCCATCACCGAAATGGAAAAAAGACACCTATGGTAAAGGCTGGTTGCCGGGTGAAACCATCTCAGTCAGTATCGGGCAGGGTTATTTCTTAGCCACACCATTACAGATTGCCAATGCAACCGCCATGACAGCGAATAAAGGCTATCACATTACTCCGCATCTACTAAAAAGTAGCGATGGTGCAGCACAAGTTAACGTAATCACTAAACCAGATGGTAAAATTGACTACAATGGCAAACCCTCTGACTGGTTACGTATGCATGATGCGATGGAAGATACAGTCAAAAGGGGGACTGGACGTGGGATTTATACGCCGCGCTATCGTATTGCGGGCAAAACAGGTACTGCGCAAGTCAAGTCCATTGCGCAAGGCAAACGTTATGATAAATCTGCCATAGACAAACGTCACTGGGATCATGCTTGGTTCAATGGTTTTGCACCCGTAGACAATCCTGAGATTGCGCTTGCCGTATTGGTCGAAAATGGCGGTGGCGGTAGTAAAGTCGCTGCACCGATAGGTCGCGCACTATTTGACTACTGGATATTACAGCGCAAAAACGACCCTATCTTGCCACCAACGGCTGACCAATTAAAAGTCATCAAGCGCCAAAAAGCTTTTGAAAAATTGATGCGTGATGCCCAGCGTGAAAAAGAAGAAAAAGCGCTAGAAGAAAAGGCAGAGGTGGAAGCAGCCACAGCCGCCACAACCTCTGAGTAAAAGTACGCTAAACCAGATACGGTAAATATAAATATTATGAAAAAATCTATAAGCAGCCGCGAGCATAGGAATAATCATAAGAACAAAAATATAGCTGCGGGCGACGTGCGGATCATTGGTGGTCAGTTTAAACGCCGTGTTGTACGTTTTATCGACGCAGAAGGTCTACGTCCTACCCCAGATCGCTTGCGAGAGACGCTGTTTAGCTGGCTACTTCCTGATATTCATGGCGCTTATGTGCTTGATAGCTGTGCTGGTAGCGGTGCCTTAGGTTTTGAAGCATTGTCTCGTGGTGCCGCGCACGCAACCTTTATCGAAATAAATCCTGCGCAAAGTAATATGCTGCGTCAAAGTGCTGAACAGTTGCATCTGAGCGCTGATACCCATCAAATTATCCAAGGCACTGCAGAAAGAGTATTGATGCAAGAGCAGATTGTTCCGCGCCCTTTCAATATTGTATTCATCGATCCACCGTATGCTCAAGATCTGTGGCAACCTATTTTAATGGCACTGATTACCCAGTCGTTAATTGATAGTGAAACACTGATTTATCTAGAAGCGGATAAAGATTTAAAAAGCCAATTGAAGCAACTGGAAGAGACGCTTAATAAAAATCCAGATATCCAATCAAGTACTATTCAGCAAATAATCCGCTTTGAATGTGTGAAACAGACCAAGGTTGGACAAGTTGTTGCTGGACTTTATCGTTTATCATCGTCATAATTGCCTAGTTAATGCCTGCCATTAACAAATTTTACAAATGTTTAGAACCGCTAAAAACTGGCCAACGCTGCAGTTTAATGTATATAAGGCGAAAATAAACCCCAATGCAGCTTGCAAGCGTAGGCACTACTGCTTATAATGTGCAGTCTGTTTTTTGAGAGCCCCGTTCCCAGCTAAACTCTCAACGAATTCTAATTTTAAGGTTTTATCATGAAAACACTTAGTGCAAAACCAGCTGAAGTGACCCATGACTGGTATG
The DNA here is from genome assembly GCF_044901245.1 of Psychrobacter sp. NPDC064578. Taxonomy (NCBI): domain Bacteria; kingdom Pseudomonadati; phylum Pseudomonadota; class Gammaproteobacteria; order Moraxellales; family Moraxellaceae; genus Psychrobacter; species Psychrobacter sp. NPDC064578. The sequence continues at coordinate 215,871 of NZ_JBJDPI010000006.1, read as the reverse complement.
TCGTAGATGCTGACGGCAAAACCCTTGGTCGCTTAGCCACTCAAATCGCTAGTCGCTTACGTGGCAAGCACAAGCCTTCTTTTACGCCGCACGTTGACACTGGTGACTTCATTGTTGTCATCAATGCTGATAAAATCACGGTAACGGGTAAAAAAGCGCAAGATAAAAAATACTATCGTCACAGTGGCTACCCAGGTGGTATCAAGGAAACCAACTTCAGTAAGTTGCTTGCACATAAGCCTGAAGATGTTCTACACAAAGCAGTTAAGGGTATGCTTCCAAAGGGCCCTCTTGGCTATGCGATGATCAAGAAGCTGAAGCTATATGCGGGTACTGAACATCCACATACTGCACAGCAACCTAAAGAACTAGACATCTAAGGATATACTTATGGAACGCAATTACGGAACTGGTCGCCGCAAGACGTCTACTGCTCGTGTCTTTTTAGCTAAAGGTACTGGTAGCATCGTTGTTAACGGTAAGCCACTTGATGAGTATTTTAGCCGTGAAACTTCACGTATGGTTGTTCGTCAGCCTCTAGAATTACTTGACTCACCTACTGCTTATGACCTTTACATCACTGTAAAAGGTGGCGGTATTAGTGGTCAAGCTGGCGCAATCCGTCACGGCATCACGCGTGCATTGATTGAGCTAAACGAAGCCAACAAACCTGCACTAAAAGCAGCTGGCTTTGTTACTCGTGACTCACGTCAAGTTGAACGTAAGAAATTGGGTCTACGTAAAGCACGTAAACGTCCACAATTCTCGAAACGTTAATCAAAGCTATCTCTTATCTTTTTGCGGCTGTTGTCTTTATCTCAGAGCGACAGTCACAATTTTAAAGAAAAGAGTAGATTTGCAAAACCTTATAAGCTGTCCGCAGCTTATAAGGTTTTTTTATGGCTGATGACTTTTGCATTTGCTCGTGATTTTGTGCGTAAATCACCTTGCAAAGCAATGCTGACTACCTCATCATGATGATAACTTTTCATTATTAGTAACAATTTTATGAAAGCGCCTGAACAATACGACCCCAGCAAACCACCTACCAAAAGCAGCCTACCACCGTCAAGTACGCAGCAGCCTGCTAAGTCCCCAGCGATACCTGCTGGCATGCCAACGATTACCCAAAATCATAAGCGCACAGCACCCATCGAAAAAAAGCCTTTTCAATGGCAGTTTTTGTTGCCCAAATATTGGGGCATTTGGCTATTGGCAGCAATAATCTTACCCATCATATATTTGCCACTACGTTGGCAGTTTTGGCTGGGACGTCAGCTGGGCATATTTATCTATAAAATAGCAGGCTCACGTCGGCGTGATACGCTTATCAACTTGAAACTAGCTTTTCCAGAAAAGCCAGACGTCGAGCGCGAATTGATGGCAAAACAAGTCTTTGTCAATCAAGGCATTGGTGTGTTTGAAACTTTATGTGCTTGGTATCGTCCAAATGTTTTTACTCGTACCGTTTCAATTTCGGGATTACAGCACGTTGTCAATGCACAGAATGAGGGTCGTCCTGTCATTTTACTGGGCGCTCATTATACGATGCTTGATCTAGGCGGCATGCTCTGTACGCAATTTTTTCCGATGGATGGGATGTATCGACCGCAGAATAACGCGCTACTTGATTGGTTTGTTTATAATGGTCGTGCCAGTATTCTTAGCAAGCAAATAGCCAGTCGTGACATGCGCAGTTTTGTTGAGTCAATTAAAGCCGGTCACGTGATTTGGTACTCACCTGACCAAGATTATGGTCTAAAACAAGGCGTCATGGCACCATTTTTTGGTGTGCCAGCAGCGACTATTACAGCATCACGGCGCATGGCAAAATTAGGCGACAAGGCACATCCACCCGCATTGATGGCGCTGCATACTTACCGGCAGACACCAGACAGCTTACCCAAAGGCAAACGCCCGCACTATCATCTAACGATTACCCCAGAAATTAAAAACTATCCAAGTAACGATGAATTGGCTGATGCGATGCGAGTCAATGAGTTGCTAGAGGGGTTGATTCGTATTGATCCCACTCAGTGGATGTGGTTCCATCGTCGTTTCAAAAATGGTCCTGATGGTCGTACTGATATCTATAAGTAAGCGTGTATTGCTACGAAAGATCGCCAGAAAATTTGCTATACTTTGCAGCTTATATTTTTTATATTACCTACATATAAATAACAATGAATTTATAATAAATTGAAAAACAAAACTTTTATAAATAAAACCTTGATGAACCAAATAATGGATTTACCATGAATAACACTCATATTTCTGATAACCAAAGTTCTGATAACCAAGCTCCTGATCACTCAACGCAAGCCAAACGCATTTTGACGGGCATCAAACCGACGGGTACCTTGCATTTAGGAAATTACGTTGGCGCGATTCGTCCAGCCATTCAGTCTATCCAAAACAGTGATGACGAAGCATTCTTTTTTTTAGCAGATTACCATGGCATTATCGGCTGTTATGATCCTGCTATTATTCACGAATCGACCAAAGCCATTGCAGCGACTTGGCTTGCCTGTGGACTTGATCCTGAGCGCGTCACTTTTTACCGTCAATCAGATGTGCCGGAAATACCAGAGCTTGCTTGGATTTTGAACTGCTCATGTGCCAAAGGTTTAATGAATCGTGCTCATGCTTATAAAGCAGCTGTTGATATTAATATGAAAAAAGAAGACGTCGATCCTGACCAAGGTATCAACATGGGATTGTTTGGCTACCCTGTACTCATGGCAGCAGATATCTTGATGTTTAATGCCACACATGTACCTGTCGGTCGCGACCAAATTCAGCATGTCGAAATGGCACGTGATATTGCTGGTACCTTTAACTATCGCTATAAAACGCTCTTTACCTTACCATCTGCCGTTGTAGATGACGATATCCCATTACTGACGGGTTTGGATGGTCGCAAGATGAGTAAGAGCTATGGCAACACCATTCCGCTATTTGGTGATTCTAATCCACAAGTTAGCGCCGAAAAGCAGATGCATAAAGCCATCATGAAAATTGTGACCAACTCACAATTACCTGCTGAGCCAAAAGACCCTGATGACTCTGCTATTTTTGAGATTTATAAAGCCTTTGCGACCCCTGCTGAGATTGCCGATATGCGCGCGCAGTTTGCTGCTGGTATTGGCTGGGGCGATGCCAAGCAAGCCCTGTTTGAGAAAATAAATACGGAAATAGCACCCTTCCGCGCGCGTTATGAGCATCTTATGGCTAACCCAAAAGAGCTAGAAGAAATCTTACAAATGGGGGCAGAAAAAGCCCGTCGTCATAGCCGTAAGCAACTAGACAAGACTCGTCGTGCCATTGGTATCCGTCCACTTGCCAAACTTAAATAATCATTTGATTATGTTAACCAAGATGGATACTAAGCGTGCAGACTGAGCTAAAAAATGAACAAGCGGCTTTACCAAAAGCCGCTCTTCTTTTAACTGTGCCTCAAGCCTCTGATTCTTTAGATATTAAGCGCGCGCACGACGGCTCAGTTATCAATGATATGTCTTTACGCATTTACCAGACATCCGTACAACATCTACCAGAAGATCTCTATGTGCCGCCGCAAGCCTTTGCCATTTGGCTTGAGCAGTTTGCCGGACCATTAGACTTTTTATTATATTTGGTCAAAAAAAATAATGTTGATCTGACCCAAATGCCGATACTACCCATAACTGAGCAGTATTTGGCTTACATCAGCGAATTAGATACCGAGCATTTTGAATTGGCAGGCGATTATCTGTTGATGGCGTCCACGTTGATTGCCATTAAAACCGAGCTGTTGCTGCCCAAACCTGAAACTCCGAGCGATGAGCGTGATCCAAAAGCAGAACTGATTGAGCGCCTTGAAGAATATGCGCAAATCAAAGTAGCCAGTCAACGCTTAGATAATCTGGTGCGTCTTGAGCGTGATGTGTTTTTAGCCATGGTCAGTATGCCCGGTCAAGACGTCATGAATGCGGAATTACCTAGCTATTCGCCAAACCTTTTGATTGACAGCTTATTTAAAATGCAACTGCAGCCCGATTATCAAATGCATACCATTAAAGTCGACGCTGTTCCCCTTGCTGATCGTATTGCCAGTATTAGCCGACAGCTCAGTACGGATGGTGAGCACTCTTTTTATGAGCTACTAGATAAAACACAAGGTAAAATAGGTGTGGTTGTCAGCTTCGTCGCCATACTAGAGCTGATAAAACGACAGTTGGTTGGTATCGTAAATACTGAGTTAGAAAGTCACCCTACCACTGACAATAATGATGCTGAAGACAGTCATATTAAACCCTTAACGTTACAGTGGTTGGCATAGTTATTATCGACCTGTCTATTCCTATAAATATCGATACACATTATCATTTAAAAAGAGTCGCTTTCTAATGACAGATACTGACAATACCAAGCAAGATCATGACAAACCATCCTCATTATCTACCGCTTTACTGTCATTGACCGATGAGCAGCGACAGCATCTAGAAGACTTAAGCAAGCATATTGAAGTGCTATTACATGCGTCAGAAGCGCCCCTCACCGCCACTGTCTTAAGAAAACACCTGTCTTTAACGGCTAAAGAGCTAACACAGGCTTTGGCGCTACTAAGACAGCGCTTGGATATGGGCGTGCTAAGCTTGCACGAAACTGCCAGCGGTTATCGACTGCAAGTCGCGAATAACTATAGTGCTTTAATTCAACGCGTCTTCCCACAGCGCCAAGAACGCCTGAGCCAAGCCTTACTTGAGACGCTTAGTGTGATTGCTTACAAGCAGCCAGTGACTCGTAGCGACATAGAGCACGTGCGCGGTGTGACGCTATCAAGCAATATATTGCGTCAACTATTTGATAAAGGCTGGATTGAAGAGAAGGGCTACAAGGAAACATTGGGTCGCCCAGCATTGCTACATACCACGCCACAATTTTTAGATGCCTTTGGACTGAGTGAGTTGAGCGAGTTACCACCGATGCCAGATATAAGCGCCATCAAAGCAATGTCTTAAGCATTTAAAAATCATTAAGCATTTAAAACATGATATAGAAGAGATTTAGCAGTATTTTCCAGAGAATCCTCATTCAAAAAAAAGACAGACCACATAGGATCTGTCTTTTTCATTTAATCAATGAAGTCGTTGATTAGCCTTTAATAATTGGCTCTTGCTAACGGCCTGTTATTGATTGATAACATCAACACCTTTTGGTGGCGTAAACTTAAACTGACTGCTACTGATGCTTGGGTTTAGTTTGATACTACTGAATTTGATGGAAGTGGTTTGACCAAGGCTGTCATTTAGCACCATCATTACTGGCTTCCCACCGCTAAAACTCATTGATAAACTCTTAAAGCTAGCACTGTCTGATTTTGGGTACAGCACGTAGTAATTTTTATTGTCATATGGCTGGGTAATTTTAAAATTCTTGTCAATTTGGCTTGGGTCGCCTGATAACAGCAGTGCTGGTGTATTGCCAACTTGGCTGTCAACGTTTTGCTTGGTCGCTTGCTCTAAATCCTTGTCATAAACCCACATGGAGTTACCATTAGCGACGATCAGTTGCTGTGATGGCGACTTTGTTTCCCAGCGGAAATTATTTGGGCGTTGTACACTCATCGTACCCGTAAAAGTACCACTGTTGGCACCTTTCGTCGTTTGGCTAAAGTTAGCCGTCATGCTTTTGGTATTTGTCAGCAGCTTGTTTAAACGTTTGGCAGCGGTCAAATTATCAGCTGGTGCAGCAGTAGCTGATTGTGTCAATACCATCATTGGGGCTGCGACACCAAGCGATGTCATTAATACACCAGCTAAAGCACCGCTCATCATTTTTTGTTTTAAAGTTGTTTTGTTGGTTAATAAAGTCATCATAAATCCTCTCTAAAAATGCATAATCGCTTAAAAATTGTCGCTTTAAAATAAGACATCTTATTAAAATTTTTGTTTTCCATAAATGTTTATCTAGCCACCATAAAACGGCGGCTCATAAACAATGACAACAGTGTGCCAGTTTTTTTATTACACGCCTAGTCATGATTTGCAATCTTTACTACCGCTGCCATACACGCTTGTAACTACTCTTTTGAGCATTTTTGTGATCATAAGCGGCTACACAATAATAAACCGCATGGATGGTGAGTTTTTTACCTATTCATTATTTCCTAACGTTATTTACTAATATTGTTTAGCAGCATTAAGCCAATTTAGTATCCATAACCACTACGAAAATAACTAAAAAAAAGCCCCTACTACCAAACGGTAATAGAGGCTTTTTAGTCATCGGATTATTTTAGTCTTTGACTAAAACAACCTAGATGGGCAATTATGCGCTTTCAACCATTACATAACGACGGTTGAACTTACCTTTGGTCGCAAACTTTACCACACCGTCATTCAGTGCAAATAAAGTATGATCACGACCCATGCCAACGCCTTCGCCTGCGTGGAATTCTGTACCACGTTGACGAACGATGATGTTACCAGCTGTGATAGCTTGGCCACCAAAGATTTTAACGCCTAGCATTTTTGGGTTTGAATCACGACCATTACGGCTTGAACCGGCAGCTTTCTTATGTGCCATGGGAAAATCTCCTTGTTAATTTGACTTATCGCTGATGCGATAACTCTTAAGCATTTAGTGCACTATTTAGCAGTAATTGCTAAGTGGATAATTAGGCATTAATAGCTTTGATTTTTAACAAGGTATACCATTGGCGGTGACCTTGCTCTTTGTGATAATGCTTACGACGGTTGTGCTTAACGATACGGATTTTTTCGCCGCGACCATGTTCAACCACTTCAACTTCAACGCTAGCACCTTCAACGATAGGCTGACCGATTTTGACAGTTTCGCCGTCAACAATCATCAATACATCTTCGAATTTAATTGTTGCGCCAGTTTCTGCTTTTAGTAGTTCAACTTTAAGCAACTCATCGACAACTACACGGTGCTGTTTACCACCAGTTTTGATTACTGCGTACATTGTATGACTCCGTTTAACCCGTGTGCCGTGGCTGATGTTATACCAACGCTTTTACGACGAACACGACAGGGAAAAATTAAAGGCAAGATTTTACGGCTTTTTGCTCATAAAAGCAAGCCGTCTATCTCACTTGTTTGACTGGTTTTTGTAAGGCAGTTACACGAATAACCACCTCACTTTTTATTATATCTACTGCTGATTAGGAGCGCATCTAAGATGCTACTCCAACAAAAAAACACTATATAATAATAGTGGCTATTATAACTTATATAATCAGCGACTTACAGCCTTTTATACATCTCTTAAATGACCTTAAATACCGCTGATAAATGACCATTAATTATAGTGAAATTTCAGCTAATTTTTACAGTTTTTATGTCAATTTCTATATATAGTAAATCTTATATAAAAGATAGGCGCGATGTTTTAGGCACGTTTTAACCCACAATCTAAAGGCATAGCTATGCTATTATAGAAAATAATGCCTTACCTATCTATAAAACTAAGGCTATAAAAAATTCTCTTTATTCTTATTAATATGACTATTTATTATGACCAGCATCCCTTCACATAAAACAGATTCAATGACTCAATCAACGCCTAATTATGCTGATATCCAAAGTATCGTGGCGGATGATTTTGAGATTATGGACAAGCAAGTATTTGGTAGTCTTAATTCCAAAGTTCAGCTGGTAATGAGCGTCTCACAGCATGTAATCAATGCTGGTGGTAAGCGCATGCGACCGCTGATTACCTTGTTATGTGCACGCATGTTTGAGGACAAGCCCTCAGAAAAAGCCATGCATCTAGCCGCTATTACTGAGATGCTGCATACAGCGACCTTGGTTCATGATGATGTGATTGATGAGTCAGGACAGCGCCGTGGTAAGCCGACTGCTAATGCCACTTGGGATAATGCCACTGCGGTACTGGTCGGTGACTATCTGATAGCTCGTGCCTTTAATTTATTAGTTGGTTTCCAAAGCCTGCCACTGTTGCAAGTATTCTCAGATGGCACCTGCGATATCGCTGAAGGCGAAGTATTACAGCTCCAGCATCAGCATAACCCTGCCGCGACAGAAGAGGATTACTTGCGCATTATTGATGGTAAAACCTCGCGGCTGTTTATGATGGCGACTCAAGGCGCTGCAATTTTACAAGACAGAATAGAGTATATGCAGGCTTTAGGCGATTTTGGTCAACACTTTGGCAATGCTTTTCAAATTATCGATGATGTGCTCGACTATAGTGGTGATAGTGAGGTAATGGGCAAAAACTTAGGAGACGACCTCGCTGAAGGTAAGCCAACCCTACCAACCATCAAAGCGCTTGAGCTGCTAAAAGACAGCGACATCGAAGGCTATGAACAGTTGCATGTGGCTGTACAAACTGGAAAGACACCAAATGCTGAGCAACTTATTGAGTTAGTGCGCCGCTCAGGATCATTAGATTACTGTAAGCAGCGGGCTTGGGAAGAAACTAAGCTGGCACAACAAGCATTGAGTACGCTACCTGACAATCGTTATCGCACAGGCTTATATCAATTGACTGAATTGGCTAGCGCGCGCTTGCTGTAGTCAGTATTGTCATAACAGCTATTAATATTTGCGGCTAGCAGCCATTAGCTGTTGGTAAAGACCATTAATGAGTAATTGTGTTAATGGTCACAGTTAATAGTTGCTAAAGTTTGTGTTTTGTTGGCAAACCTTATTTATCATTCATTAAAGACCTTACAATCTATATGGTTATGCCATTTTCACAAAAGTTTACAATTATTTCTCATTGACCGTTGTATGACTGTACATTAGCTGTTAATGAAGATGGCGCTTGCCATGACAGCATTTCATGCATTCACAAAAGCTGATATTACGATTTCTAACCATAAATCCTGCGCTCAACTACTTGACTGTAGGGTTATCCCGATAGTTTATAATTACTCGTTAACTTTACTAATCAAGGTTGTGGTTTGGCTACAGCTTTGATGCTTAAGATTCTTACACTGATACTTGATACTTATATCGCTATTAGAGGTTCTAATAGTGATGTTTGGCTAAATTCATATTATTAAGAACAAATTTAGCCGAGAAAGTAAAGATCATTAGAATCAATACTCATTTTTATATTCAATACGCTTAGATTTATTGATAAACTTTTTATACTGTCATTACTTATTTTATACCTATTGCCGAGGACATTGATGAAGCACTCTACTCTTGCGCTTGTAATAGCATCTGTACTATCTGGAGCTGTACTGATTGGCTGTGACAAAAACGAGGACGCCGCTGGCGCAGATGCCGCACAGCAGCAGATGCCGCCTGCGGTTGTTAACGTCCAGACTGTCACGCTCGATACTGTACCCCAAGTACAGACTTTTTCTGGACGTACCACGGCTTATCAGACTGCCGACGTCCGCCCACAAGTTAATGGCGTTATTGACGAAGTGTTGTTCCGTGAAGGCGGCAACGTCAAAAAAGGTCAGCCACTTTATCGTATCAATACTGATAACTACGCTTCTTCTGTCACCAGTGGTCAAGCAGCAGTGCAACAAGCACAAGCAAATTACCAGACAGCACAAGCAAATAATGCCAATGCAAAAGCCGAGCTAGCCAGCCGTCAAGCATCATTAGCACAAGCGCAAAATGATTTACAGCGCTTACAAGGCTTGGTCAGCATCGACGCCATCTCAAAGCAGCAGTATGAGCAGGCACAAACACAAGTACGTACTGCACAAGCAGCGGTACAAAGTGCGGCCGCCGCTGTTGGACAGACACAAGCAGGCATCGAAAGTGCAAAAGCAGGCATTCAAACTGCTCAAGCGGGTTTAGATGCTAGTAACCTAGATCTTAACCGTACCATCGTACGTGCCCCGCTGTCAGGTCGTACTGACCGCTCTAGTGTCACCGCTGGTACTTTGGTCAGCGCAGGTCAGGCTGATCCGCTGGTGACTATCTCACGCTTGGATCCTATCTATGTTGATATCAGTCAATCATCCTCTGAGCTATTAAAACTGCGTCAGCAAATCGCTGAAGGCAAAGCACAGCCGGGCATGAATTCGGTTGAGTTGGTATTAGAAGATGGCTCAGTCTACCCAGCACGCGGCAAGCTTGCTTTATCTGAAGCAAAGGTTGATGAATCAACAGGCGCTGTGACCTTGCGTGCTATTTTCCCTAACAGCAATAACATCTTGCTGCCTGGTATGTATGTGACGGCACGTTTGACACAGAGCGTGATTACCAATGCTGCATTGGTACCGCAAAGCGCCGTAATGCGTACACCGAAAAGTGAGACGCAAGTTTACATCGTTGATGAAAATAATAAAATCCAAGTACGTCCTGTCACTATTAATGGCACTTATAAAGGCCAGTGGGTTGTCATTGACGGCTTACAAGCAGGGGACAAGATAGTTGTTATCGGCGGCTCAAAAGTTAAGCCTGAACAAGAGGTAGTCGTTAAGCCATTAGAGAATCCAAACCCAGCACCAGCTAAAGAAGGTGCCCCTAATGCCCAGACGCCGCCGCAAGCTGCTAAAGCGATGGATAAGCCAGCTAGCAAAGATGCCACTGCTCAGAAACCAGCAGAGTCTACCGCTAACTAATTCCATTCAAAGATAGGAAGACTAGGAATATACTATGTCACGTTTTTTTATTAATCGCCCTATTTTTGCATGGGTTATGGCTATTTTAGTCATGCTCATCGGGGTGATATCGGTCATTAACTTACCGATTGAGCAGTATCCACGTATTGCACCACCGACGATTTCAGTCAGCGCAAGCTATCCTGGTGCTAATGCTCAAACGGTTGAAGATTCAGTCGTTCAGATTATTGAGCAACGCATGAAGGGTCTTGATGGTCTGATGTATATGTCGTCATCGAGCTCCTCGAATGGTGCTGCATCCATTACGCTCACTTTCGAAAATGGTACAGATTCTGATACTGCACAGGTACAGGTACAGAATAAACTCCAAGCCGCCATGAGCTCACTACCCGAGTCGGTACAGCGTCAAGGCGTCAACGTTAATAAATCCTCTAGCAGCTTTTTAATGGTGCAAGGTTTTATTTCTGAAGATGGCAGCATGGATCGTGCGGATATCGCCGATTATGTCAACTCAAACGTTGTTGACCAGTTAAGCCGTGTGGAAGGTGTTGGTGAAGTACAAGTTTTCGGTTCTGCTTATGCCATGCGCATTTGGTTAGATCCGGCGCGCTTACGTAGCTATAACATGGTACCAGCGGATGTGGTTGAGGCAGTACGTGCACAAAACGCCCAAGTATCTGCCGGTCAGCTAGGTCAAGCACCTGCTGATACCAGTCAACAGGTTATCAATGCGACTGTCACGGTTCAAAGCTACCTACAAACGCCTGATGAATTTAAAAACATTCTATTAAAAACCGATACCGCTGGCGCAAAAGTGCGTTTAGGTGATGTGGCAGAGGTTGAGATTGGTAGTGCAGACTACGGCGTAGTGTCGCTATACAATGGTAAAGAAGCAGCTGGTCTTGGTATTTCATTGGCGGGTGGTGCAAACGCACTGGAAACTCGTGAAGCCGTTGGGGCTCGTATGGCAGAGCTGGAAGCAAACTTCCCAGCAGGTCTAACATCCGTTATCCCTTATGACACCACACCATTTGTGCGCTTGTCTATCGAACAAGTGGTTATGACACTGCTTGAGGCAATTGTTCTCGTATTTATCGTTATGTTCGTTTTCTTACAAAACTGGCGTGCGACTATCATTCCTACTCTTGCCGTACCTGTGGTACTACTTGGCACCTTCGCTGTACTTTACATCGCTGGTTTTAGTATTAACGTCTTGACCATGTTTGCCATGGTACTATCCATCGGTCTGTTGGTCGATGATGCGATCGTCGTCGTCGAAAACGTTGAGCGTATCTTGGAAGAAGATCCTGATATCTCTATTAAGGATGCTACCGTACAATCAATGGGCGAGATTAGTAAAATCGTTATTGGTATTGCGCTGATTCTATCTGCCGTATTCGTACCGATGGCGTTCTTCGGTGGCTCAACAGGTGTGATTTATCGTCAGTTCTCTATCACCTTGATTACCAGCATGGTGCTATCAGCCTTAGTGGCGCTTATTTTTACCCCTGCCCTTTGTGTGACCTTACTCAAGCGTAGCAAGAGCCATGATAAAGGCAATACAGAAGAGCAAAAAGGCTTCTTTGGTTGGTTTAACCGCTCGTTTTATAAAGTCAGTCGTAGTTACGAGAATTTAGTTGGCAAAAGTTTCCGCTTGAAGTGGCTATACTTAATTCTTTATGCTGCCATTATCGGTATTATGGCAGTGGTATTCTTACGTATTCCCGGCTCGTTCTTACCAGAAGAAGATCAAGGTATTATGTTTACCTTGGTTCAGTTACCTGCTGGTGCGACGCTTGATGAAACGCAAGAAGTGCTCGATAAAGTCAGTGATTATTACAGTACCCAAGAAGGCGATAATATCGCTTCAGTCTTTACGATCGCAGGTTTCAGTTTTGCAGGACAAGGGCAGAATATGGGACTGGCCTTTGTACGTTTATCGGATTGGGCTGATCGTCCTGGTGAAGAAAACACTGCACAGGCTGTCGCTGATCGCGCCATGGGTTACTTCTTTACCCAATTAAATGAAGCACAAGTATTTGCGATTGTACCGCCAGCCATTACCGAACTTGGTAACGCCAGTGGTTTTGACTTAATGATTCAAGACACCGGTAACCTTGGACATGAGGGTCTACTCGAAGCACGTAATATGCTGCTTGGCATGGCTGCGCAAAACGACAAAGTCGCGGGCGTTCGTCCAAATGGTCAAGAAGATGCACCGCAGTTAAAAGTGAATATTAATCAAGAGCAGGCCGCTGCTTATGGCTTGTCACTTGCTAGTATTAATAGCGTTATTTCTACCGCTTGGGGCTCAAGTTATATTAATGACTTCGTCGATCGCGGGCGTATTAAACGCGTCTTTGTTCAAGGTGAACCAAGCAGCCGTACTAATCCTGAAGATATTGCTAAATGGTATGTACGCAACGATGTAGGTGAAATGATTTCATTTGATGCGTTCTCTAGCAGCGAATGGCAATCTGGCTCACCGCGTCTGACCCGTTATAACAGCTTACCATCGATGAATATTCAAGGTAGTGCTGCACCCGGTCTAAGTACGGGTGAAGCGATGAGTTCTATGGAAGCAATGATGGAGAATCTGCCTGAAGGTGTGGGCTATGAGTGGACAGGTATGTCACTTGAAGAGCAAAAGTCAGGTGCACAAGCGCCGATGCTATACGCGCTTTCAATCTTGGTGGTATTCTTATGTCTAGCAGCCTTGTATGAAAGCTGGTCTATCCCCTTCTCGGTGCTATTGGTCATTCCACTTGGGGTATTAGGTGCAGTCATCTTTACTTGGCTACGTGGCTTTAATAACGATATTTATTTGCAAGTAGGTCTACTCACAGTCGTTGGTCTATCCGCTAAAAATGCTATCTTAATTATTGAGTTTGCAAAAGAGCACCAAGAGGAAGGCTATAGTCTGAGAGAAGCCGTTATGACAGCAGCGCGTCAACGTTTGCGCCCGATTATCATGACCTCGCTTGCCTTTGGACTAGGTGTTGTGCCATTATTTATCGCCACAGGTCCTGGTTCAGGCAGTCAAAATGCCATTGGTACCAGTGTACTAGGTGGCGTCGTGACCGCGACATTGTTAGGTATCTTCTTTATTCCCATGTTTTATATTTGGGTACGTAGTATGTTCCCGTACAAATACGAGAATAATAAACCAAATGATAAAGATGATGATAATAGTACGCCTGACCCGCAAAACCCAACGCCTTCTGAGAATTATCAGCCTGCAAGCTTTGGAGACAATACACAATGAGTGCTCAGAAAACATATAACACCAACTCAGCAGCGGTAGCAAATATTGCTATCACTGCGCAACCAGCATGCTCACATATGCGCAGAAATGCTGGTCGCCTAATCGGCTTGACCGTTTTAGCGATGAGCATGGCTGCTTGTAACACGATTCCAAAAGCAGATATGCGCCCTGTGCTTGCTGAGCCAAATATCCCTATCGAACAAACCTATGGGGCATTCGATAAAGAAACGGTTAGTAGCGCTGATCAAGTAAGTATTGCGGGTCAACGCTGGCAGAATTTTTATAGTGACGAGCGTTTAAAGGGCTTGATTGCTTTAGGGTTAGAGAACAACAAAGATTTTGAAAGTGCTCGTTTAGCAATCGAGAAAGCACGCGCACAGTATCAGATTACCGATCTTAATGATCTACCAGCGATTAATGGTAATGGTGGATACACGCGTCAAGCACAAAATAGAACCGACAAAAACCCCAACAGTAGCTATAACGTCAACCTAGGGTTGGCTAATTACGAGTTGGACTTTTGGGGTAAAATTGCTAGCTTAAAAGATCAAGCGCTACAGAATTTCTTAGCCACTACAGCGGCCAAAGATTCGACCCAAATCAGCTTGATTAGTAACATCGCTCAGAGCTATGCCAACTTGAGCTATAGCTTAGCGCAGTTAAAGCTGGCAGAAGCCACGGTTGAGAGTCGTGAAAAGTCCCTGTTTATCGCTGATAAACGCTTTGAAGCAGGCATTGATCCGAAGCTGCCATCTTTGCAAGCCAGTGCGTCATTAGAAAATGCCAAACTTGCTGTCCTACGGGCACAAAGCAGCATTTTAAAATCACGTAACGCCTTACAGTTCTTGGTGGGTGGACCAATTCCAACCAATCTAATTCCAACACCAGCAGTCAGCAACATCACTAGCCAGCAGATATTTAGTGCAGGCTTACCAAGTGAGTTGCTACGTTATCGCCCAGATGTACTGCAAGCAGAATACAACCTAAAAGCCGCTGGTGCCAATATCGAAGTGGCACGCGCGTCTTATTTCCCGTCTATCAGCTTAGCCAGTAGCATTGGGGTTAGTAGCGGCAGTTTAGATGACTTATTCAAAAGCGGCGCTGTCGGTTGGTCGTTTGGCCCAAGCATTAGCGTGCCTATCTTTGACGCTGGTCGCTTAGACGCCAATTACGATGTGGCTAAAATTGAGCGTGAACAAACGCTCGCAGGCTACGAGAAATCTATCCAAACTGCGTTCCGTGAAGTGTCAGATGTACTCGCGACACGAGCCACATTGGGTGAGCAGCTCGAAGCACAATACCGTCTACAAGATAACTTTGAACAAACGTTCCAGATAGCAGATGCACGCTTTAAAGCAGGTATTGCCAACTATCTAGATGTGCTAGATGCACAGCGTTCATTGTTCTCAACGCAGCAAGGTATTTTGGATTTAGAGCTACAAAAAATTGTGAGCCAAGTCGAGCTATACCAAGTGCTGGGTGGCGGTGCCAATCTGGATGTACCAACGGCGATTCCTGTACCGCATAAAAACTTAGTGCAACTAGTGAATCTACCTGCCAGTAGCAATAAAGCAAAAGCGGCAAATGCTATCGATGCGGCTAGCTCAGCGCGAGTTGCTTCTGCACAAGAAGCAAACGCCATTAAACAAGCGCAACCCTCGGAAACGGCCACTTTTGAGCCAACCGCTGTCGTTGATGTCAATAATGATGGCAAAAAAGATGCTGCCGTAGGAGTCGTTACCAAACAGACGACGTATAACGAATCCAGTGTTGAGCAAGTACCGGTCACGCAGATCGTTGAGCCTTAAACACTCATAAATAGTGTGAGGTGATTTCCTTCACATTGATAGTCGATAAGTACAAAAAGCCCTACCGACTTGGTAGGGCTTTTTGCTTTTGTAAGGCGCTTTTAGTTATAGTAGGGAAATTAGCTTACACATACTTTTATCCACTTATTAATGTCCGTGATATAAAAAAACATATGCTTCAAAACAGCTTATTTAATCAAGCTGATAAATAACAATGACTAAAATCTAATGAGGACAAATCATGACTTATACCTTTAACCGTCAATTCCCTGAAACTCGTCTACGTCGATTACGCTACAACGATAACGTACGCGCGATAATTCGTGAAGTTGAGCTGCATCCTAAGCACTTTATCGCCCCTGTCTTCGTCTTAGAAGGCAAAAATAAGCGCGAAGCAATCGCTAGTATGCCAGGCGTTGAACGCTTATCGATTGACCTGCTGATCAACTATGCCAAAGAATTATTAAGCGAGGGCGTCACTACCATCGACATCTTCCCTGTTATTGATAATTCCTTAAAAACACCTGATGGCAAATCAGCTTATGACGAAAACGCCCTTACTGCTCGTACCGTAAAAGCGATCAAAGATGCTGTGCCTGAAATGGTGGTAATGACCGATGTGGCGTTAGATCCTTATACCTCGCACGGTCAAGACGGTCTGCTCGATGACAGCGGCTATGTGGTCAATGATGCAACGGTCGAAGTATTGGTCAAGCAAGCATTGGTACACGCTCGCGCTGGTGCTGATATCATCTCGCCTAGTGATATGATGGATGGCCGTATCAAAGCCATGCGTGACGCCTTTGAAGCCGAAGGCTTTGTGAATACCGCTATTATGGCTTACTCTGCCAAATATGCTTCTGCATACTATGGCCCGTTCCGTGATGCAGTCGGCAGTGCTGGCAACCTAAAAGGTGGACACAAGAAACAGTACCAGATGGATTTCGGTAATCGTGCCGAAGCCTTGCACGAAGTGGCGATGGACATAGCCGAGGGTGCAGACATGGTCATGATTAAGCCGGGTCAGCCGTATCTAGACCTTATTCGTGAAGTTAAAAACACCTTTGGCGTACCGACCTTTGCTTATCAAGTGTCTGGCGAATATGCCATGCACATGGCTGCGATTCAAAATGGTTGGCTAACCGACGCGGTGATTTTAGAATCGTTGATTGGTTTCCGCCGTGCAGGCGCTGATGGCATTTTGACGTATTTTGCGCTAGAAGCCGCTCGTCAGTTGAATAATGCCTAATATAAATTAAGCAGCTTTTTATTTATACCATCAATCTATCGCGCCAACTGTGATCAATCAGCTGGCGCGATTTTTATTACCTTATATTAAAACTTCACTAAAAATTATAAACGTGTACGCTCGTGTGGTTCATTAAAATCAAGCGCTGGACCAACAGGAATGATACGCGTGGGATTGATATTGGCATGACTAGTATAATAATGCTGCTTAATATGCTCGATGCTCACCGTCTCTGCAATACCTGGCACTTGATATAAATCACGCAGATAACCCCAAAGATTGGGATAATCAACAATGCGGCGAATATTACATTTAAAGTGTCCGACATATACCGCATCAAAACGCACCAGCGTGGTAAATAAGCGCCAGTCCGCCTCAGTTATCGTATTACCTAGCAAATAACGCTGGTCTGTCAAACGTGCCTCTAGCGTCTCTAATGCATCGAATAGCTCCGTCACTGCTTCTTCATAGACGGATTGTTTGGTGGCAAAACCCGATTTATAAACCCCATTATTAATCGCATCATAGACAAATGCATTGATCTCATCGATTTCCGCTATGTAATCTGCTGGTAAAAAATTACCTGCTAGTGCCCCAATCTCATCAAAAGCTGAGTTAAACATACGAATGATCTCAGAGGACTCATTACTGACGATGGTATTGGTTTTTTTGTCCCATAATACTGGCACCGTCACCCGTCCTGTATAGTCAGGCTTTGCCGCCGTATAAATCTCATATAAGTAATTCGCATTTACAATAGGATCAGCTATCACGCCTGCGCCCTCTGCAAACGTCCAGCCCTTATCGCCCATAAATGGATGCACCACTGACAGCGAAACCAGGTCTTGCAAACCCTTTAGCTGACGGTAAATAATGGTACGATGTGCCCAAGGACATGCAAGCGAGATATATAAATGATAGCGATCAGCTTCGGCTTTAAAACCGCTAACACCTAATGAGCCTGCGCTGCCATCGACCGTGACCCAATTTCTAAAACCGGCATCTTCTCGCTCAAATCGTCCACCGCTCGCCTCTGTGTCATACCATTTGTCTTGCCATTGACCATCAACCAATAAACCCATATCACTCTCCTCAACATTCTATTTTGATATAATTTTTGTGAACTATGAGTACTGTGAAACTATTATCACAATCCTCACTTTATTTTGAGAATGATACCAGTTATATACTGCCTAGCTATTAAAATTTGTAGTTCTACTGACAATAAAAAATAAACCAATTTCAATAACTATTTAATATAACTACATAAAAAAAACATTAAAAGTCATTCAATATAAAGCGTGATAGTCATTATTACGCTAATAAAAAAATTTATTAGAAATAAAGCTTGCAAAGTCTCAAAAACTTGATAGAATACTCAACCTAAATAGGCGTATAGCTCAGTTGGTTAGAGCGCTACCTTGACATGGTAGAGGTCAGCAGTTCGAGTCTGCTTATGCCTACCAAATATTTAGAAAGCCCCAATCTCACGATTGGGGCTTTTTTTGTCTGTAATATATGGGCTGTAGGGAAAAATTCTTGCTTGCATCGACTCGTAATCATGATTATTTAATCAGCTTTAAATCATTTGAAAAAGCGACGGTGACCAAATGGTGACCAAAACGTGACCGACCCTTAAAAACAATTAAAATTAAAACCCTCTTTTTGACCTCTACTTCAAACTCTAGGCTAGAACCTATTTCTTAGTATTTTTCTCTTCATCCTCTCTTACATATTCAAAAATATCTCCCACCTCTACTTCTAAATACTCGCAAAGCTTATCTATAGTATCGAAATCAATTCTAGATGATTGATCGTTATATATCTTGTGCAACGTCGTTTTGCTTACTCCTGTTGCTCGTACGGCATCCGCTACTTTTAGCCTTCTTTCAGCTAACAAAGTTGGGAGATGGTTAACTATCATCTTATAAACTCCAATTATAATTATAAAAAGTACTTGCATAGTTATAAGTTTATGGTAAATTACAACTATGGTATCTAAAAGTACTATTATGGTTAAACTTTATATAAGGAACATATTATGTCACATACCTACCTAACTACCCAAGAGTTTTCTGAGCTCATCAAATACAACCCTCGTACGATTCGTAATGAGCTCAAGGATAGTGTGCTTATCGAGGGCATTCATTATATACGCCCGTTCGGTGGTCGTAAGATTTTGTACATTTGGGAGGAGATTGAAAAAGATATGCGCACTGGCGTCGCCGGTAGCATCAATGCCATGGCACTTCAATAAGGAGAAATAGGATGGCTAGTATCAGAAGTAGATACGGCAAGCTGGTTGTAGATTTTTACTATATGAGTATACGCTGTCGGGAGACGACAAACCTGACAGACACACCGACGAATCGCAAGAAGCTTGAGAAAGTGATTGAGAAAATGGAAGCAGAAATCATCTTAGGTTTGTTCAACTATGCTAAGTACTTTCCAAAAAGTGACAAAGCAGCAGAAATGGTAGCGTTGAACGATCGCAAGGAATGTATCAACACTAATACGCCTTCCTTTGAGCAGTTTGCAAGATTATGGTTTTCTGAAAAAGAAATTGAATGGCGTGATACTTACAAGCGCAAAATAAAGGAGATTATTGATATGTACTTGATTGTTAAGTTTGGGACTAAGCCCATTCATCTCATAAAAAAGACAGATGTATTAGCCTTCCGTTCATCCCTCGCCAAAGTGACTTACGGAAAAGCTAACAAACATCTGTCAGCGGCACGCATCAATTCGATCATGGTACCTTTAGGTATGATACTAAAAGAAGCGGCTAAACGCTATCAATTTGATAATCCCTACTACGATATCAATGCGCTAAAACAGCCTAAAACAGATATTCAACCATTCACACTGAATGAGGTTTGGACGTTTATCAATGGTGTAAGAGCAGACTATCGCAATTACTATCTGGTACGTTTTTTTACAGGTATGCGTACAAGTGAAATTGATGGATTGACGTGGGAGAACATTGACTTTAATCGACGTGAGATTGTGATCAAACAAGCTTATGTTAAAGGCAAAATTGTTCCTCCTAAGACTCAAGAGTCTTACCGTGCGATTCAAATGTCACCTTGGGTCTATGACGCTCTAAAAGAACAGCAAACGATCACTTATAAGCGATCTGACTATGTGTTTTGCGCGCATACAGGTGAACCACTTGATTATAACAACGTGAATAAGCGTGTTTGGCACCCTACTCTTAAGATCTTAGGTCTCAAGAAGCGTAATGCCTATCAGAGCCGTCATACTGCAGCAACGCTCTGGTTAGCTGCTGGCGAAAGTCCTGAGTGGATAGCCAGCCAAATGGGACACTCTACGACCAAGATGCTATTTAACACGTATAGCCGTTACGTACCGAATATGACTAGGCAGGATGGTAGTGCATTTGAAGCATTGGTCAATCGCAGTCAGATTGCTCAAGTATCTATTGACAAGGAGACGTCACAATGAAAATCATTGATTACGATAAACTGCATGCGACGTTTAAACCTAGTGGCTATATCAGTAATGATGCAAATAATATGGCTAACTCTCTAATTTGTGAGCTCTGTATTCAATCAGGTACTGGTTTGGCTCGTTTATTAAATGTAGATAGCTGCTTCGATAATCATATGGCAATGCGGGTATGGGTACAGAAGCGCTTAGACGCTAATCCTGATTATATACTTGATGAGATGCGTGGTCAGTTGGAGATTGAGCTTTACAAGCTACTACCACACACTGGCTATGGATACTAAGGAGGATATCATGAGTATGAACTTCGTTTTTGATTTAGCTCTAGAGTGTGCAGAAAAGCGTTTGTGCCATGAGTATTGGTCTTATGTGTCGCCCAGTAATTATATAGCGCATTTAGAATTGCTTTGTTATGACCACAACATGGAGGTTGATGCATTGTTTGCTACGCTTACAAAATGTCAGGTTTATTTAGATGACATACACTGCGAGTACTGTGGTCGTCCCTATCAATTAGATGTTCCAGCAGATATACCTTATGCAAGGCGATTAAACTCTTGGTTTTGTGAGGGATGTATCAGTTTTTCTGGTGGACGGCTTGTCTTAGGTAGGTAGAGCTTCAAATAGTGAGAGATAGCGGTTAGTTTGAAATAGGAAAAATAAAAAAAGCCTCAGCTCGTAAGTTGAGGCTTTTTCAGTTTAGTCAGTTTAGATATATTTTAACTAAAACTTTTATAAGATTACACCTTACAAACTACACTGGCTTCTTTAGCCTTCTCATAGAACCCGTAAGCATCTAATCATAAAGACTCTACATCATCAAGATATTCTTTTGTACCTTTTTAAGTGGAAATTTCCAATCTGGGATAAAGTCTCATCTGAGGCAAAAACCAAAGGGCATATGTTAACTGTGTAAGTTAAAGTGAGGCATGCAGGTACGCCATAACTAAAAATTTAGTCAGAACTGAGCTTAAAACAACCCGCCTGATGCGGGTTGTTTTAGTTGATAGCTAGCTACTTTTTTGAAGGTAGTTTTTATACTAATTACGATAAAAGTATTATGACTCACTCATTCAAATATAGCTCAGCCATCCCATCAAGTCTGGCTTTAACTTCTTTCCAGTTCGGCATTACTTGCGTTAGTAGCCGCCAGAAATGCTCGCTGTGGTTGTGTTCAGCTATATGACACAGCTCATGCAATATCACGTAATCAATGCATTCCTTTGGTGCTTTTACCAAATGTGGATTAAGTATTAGATTGCCTTTAGTAGAGCAGCTACCCCATTGTTTTTTCATTAACATTAGTCTCAATGAAGGACTATTTTTTACCCATGATGCCTTATATATCAAGGCTTCAAGCCTCTCTCCAGAGATCGACCTAAATTTATTTTTATACCATTCGTCAATAAGACGTTTAACTAAGACAGCTCGTTCTTCAGTGTCCAACTCAGAATCACTTTGAGACAATTCTACGTTTAACTTACCGTGACTAAGCTTCACAGTGCTATGTATTACATTGGCAGTTTCTATATTGGTTATCACTTTTAACACGTAACGACGGCCTAGATAAAACTGGGTTTCGCCGCTGACATAACGTTTGGGTAATACATGATCTTGCTGTTTTGCAAAAGCCTGTAGGCTCTGCCATATCCAGCGAGCGCGTTTCATCATCGCATCATGTATTACCTCATCGGTAGCATCGACAGGTGCGGTCACAACCACACGCTGATCAGGATGTACCTTGATAACCACTTTTCGAGGCTTGGTCTTTTTAGCAATCAGCTTGTCGCTTTCAGGCTGGTTTATCTTTTCTTTATAAGTTACTTCTTTACGCACAACTTCATAGTCAATTTTATCTTGACCATAATAAAACACACCATTCTCAGTCATTACCTACTACCCTCTTGCTGCTCTTAGGCTACTTGTCTCTCGAAAGTCCAAGACGGGTAATCTTTAGCACTTCCTCGATGAGCTGTTGCGCTTTATCGATACCCAAATCCATAAATAACATCGGCAGCAATTTGACACTAATAGCATTTTCGATCTCTGCTGGATTAATAGAATACTCAGCCACTGCTGTTTTAACGATATTATCAATCTCAAAGGCGTAAGCGACTAGCTTGTCGTTATCTAGCGCTTTATCCGCTAAGAAGTCGGCACCAAATAAGTGCTTAAACAAACCAAAGTACGCCTGGGCATGTTTGTTCAATTTACCACTATCATCGACAAACTCATTCGGTACATCAGCGACATCACGGTCTTTGACAGCTTGCTCAAAGTCAGCAAACATCATGTACTGCTTCACGGGTGCATCAAACATTGCCTTGGCATCCGCAATCGCTTGTTTGAGCAATTTAGAAAAATACTCTTGGGCATAAGGATCATCAGCCAAATCTTGCTCAATCATCTTGGTCACCCGACCAGTGATTTTATCCGTTTGGTTACGAGCTTCATCCTCACTCATCGCTTCAGGCTTAACATTCTTACCTAAATTATCGACAAGGTAAACGCCCTTTGCTTCTTTCACCTCAAGCCCTGCAATGTGCTTATCGAGTAAGCTGCGAATATCTGCTTCATACTCATCGTAATCGATGGTTTCATCAGCATCTTCGCGCACTTGCTTGCGTAGATTAACAAAGGCTTTTAGATCGGCTTTGTAGCGATCACGTTTGTTATCGAATGATTTGTCTTCAAAGAAAGACGCTGATTGCAGCGCAATTTTCATGGCGTTAGAAAATGCGGTTAAAGCTGCATAAAAGTCATCACGCTCTTTGAGCTTGGTATCGACTACCCTGCCATCGATTTCCTGCATCTTTGGTGCAAGCACCTGCCTTAGCGCTTGTCCATCTTGCTTGTTTTTCACTGATGAGAATATCGCCCACAGCTCGCTATGCAGTCTTGGTAGCTGCTTATACTCGGTATCCATCGCGTTATATAGACCTTTGAGGTCTTCGATATCAAAGCCACCTTGCGTACGCTCGGCTAAATCTTGGTATTTCTCAATAGTGATATCCAGCTCTTTTAAGATGCCACGATAGTCAATCAGATAACCAAAGCGTTTCTTCTCATGCAAGCGGTTTACCCGTGCAATCGCCTGAATGAGGTTGTGCTGCTTTAGCGGTTTATCGATATACAGCACGGTATTCTTTGGCTCATCAAAGCCCGTTAATAGCTTATCAACGACAATCATAATATCCGGACCATCGTCTTGACTAAAGGCTTCTATAATAGCTTTGGTATAGGCTTTTTCATCACCGCCATACTCTTTGGCGACATTGGCTTGCCACCAGTTCTGGACAATGTCTTTTGATTCGCCATCGACGGTGTCATGCCCTTCACGAGTATCAGGTGGTGACATAGCAACCACTGAGGTCACTTTGCCAATCTTATCTAACGCCATCTTATAGCGGATAGCTGAGGCTTTAGAGTCACAAGCCAACTGACCTTTTAGATGCTGCTGTTTGAAATTTTGAAAGTGATCAGAGATGTCATGAGCGATAAGCTCAATACGACCTTCAACCTGATAGATTTGACCTTTTTGGGAGAACTTACGTTTGAGGTCAGTTTTTTGATCATCGGTCAGCTTTTGGGTGATACGGTCAAACCAAGCATCAATGGCTTGGTCATTGGTATTAAGCTCAGGGATACGCTCTTCGTATAAGAGTGGCGTGACCGTTTTATCTTTAACCGCTTGCTGCATGGTATAAGAGTGAATAATGCTACCGAATTTGTTTTCAGTCTTATCATCCTTAAGCAATGGCGTACCCGTAAAGGCAATAAAAGCAGCGTTTGGCAAGGCTTGCGCCATACGGATATTATTCTCACCGTTTTGGCTACGGTGACCTTCATCGACCATAACGATGATATTTGGGCTGTCGTTATAACATTCATCATATTTAACGGCTGAGCCAAACTTATTAATAATGGAAAAAATAACCCGCTCGTTACCGTGACCGATTTGCTGAGCTAAACGGCGACCAGAGGTTGCCATGGCATCAGTTTTATCGCGATCACTAAGCACACCACCAGAAGCAAAGGTTTTACTAAGCTGAGTTTCAAGATCAACACGGTCGGTGACCACAATGACACGGCACTTGGCGAGCTCCTCTAACCAAATAAGCGCCTTGGAGAAGAATACCATCGTGAATGATTTACCACTGCCTGTAGTATGCCAAATGACACCACCTTGCCGACTACCCGACTTACCATCAGAGCCGTCAAAAGTGCTGATACGCTCAATCAGGGCTTTGATGCCAAAGACTTGCTGGTAACGGGCAACAATTTTGCCCACCTTTTTATCAAACAAGGTAAACATGCGTGTCATTTCAAGCAGACGCTGTGGCTGCAAAAGGCTGATGATTAAGCGGTCTTGGTCGGTGACGGCTAGATCACCGCCAGCAATCAATGACTTATATTCATCTGCAATAGAGACAGGACGATGATCAAATAGGTTATTAATTTGCTTAGGACTGAGTGCTTGGTTCTTTAAACGATGAAACTCAGGCTCAGAGATTTCTTCTTCGACCCATTTTGCCCAAAACTTCTCAGGCGTACCGCAGGTAGCATACAGACCGTCATTACCATTGACCGCTAGTAATAACTGGCTATAGGCAAATAGATGCGGTATTTCTTTTTGATGTTGATTGCGAATATGTTGGGACATCGCTTGGGCATTGGTAGATTGCCACTCTCTACTGGAGTCAGGACGTTTGGCTTCGACCACTGCCAGCGGTAAACCATTCACAAAGCAGACAATATCTGGCCTACGACTACTCGTACCTTCACTATTGAGTACGACCAGCTCTTCGGTAACGTGAAAGCTATTATTGTCGATGTTATTCCAATCTATCAGAGCGATGGTCTGCGAAGTTTTCTTACCATCGATAAACTCCGTCACGGTCACGCCATAGAGCATGGCGTTATATAGCGCCTCATTTGCAGCCTGCAAGCCTAAATTCATTGCGGGGTTCAGCTCATGCATGATCTTATCAATGGCGCTGTCTGATAAATGATGCGCCTTACCTTCAAACGTAAAAGTCTGCTTGGTTAAAAACGCAAGCATGATAGGCAGTAATACAACTTGGTCAGTAGCCTTATTTGAAGCTACTTTTGAGCGCATGGCATTGCATTGATTGGGCGAAATAAACTCGTGCCCCAAGGTGGTAAGCAAGGTTAAGGCAGGGATTTTTGAGCTGAATTCTTCTTGGAAGTTAATGCTAGGATTGGTCATATTTACCCATTTTAGACATAGCGTTTGTTTGGTCTTATCGATTGTAACTGATAATGTCATAAAAAAGGCAAAGAAGAACCGCCAATGTTGCGTGTTACCCAAAGGGCTTAGCGTGGCGGTGATGGCAGAGTCAGCTTTATAGTTACTTTACGACTCATCTTGATTTTCGATGGCTTGTGTCCTATCAGCAGATATATCAAACACTGATTCTTTCGTTAAATACACGTCATTAAAATCAGGATTTTCATTCAAATACTTCTCAATTTTCTCAGAATTTTTCATTTCAGAAAAAATATTTAGAAATAAAAATGAGCCCCATAACATCACTATAATATAGATAATGATGACAATAGCAGAACCTATATCATCTTTAGATAAAATATTAGTAGAGTCTGTCATAAGCAAAAAGCTTATAAGGTATAACGTTAAGAATGTTGCTATAGCAGACAATACTAAGAAGAAAATACCAGAGAATATTCCAAACAATTTTTCAAATTTATTTATAGAAACTTTAAGTCGATTATCCTCGTAAGATAGATGAATTTTAGATCTCTTAAAGTTAGATAAGGTTATACTCCCCTTTGAATACTCATATAACTGCAATATAGCATGACGTAAATAAAAGTCTAACCTCATGCCTGTAGACTGATAAAAGTAGTCCTCGGCTATTTGCTTTTGTATACTCTCGCGAGTTAGTGAGTCTAGATATGGTGATTCTAAAGACTTTTCTTTATCTCTAATACTTCTTCGGCGAGCGTACGAAAATGTATCCATAAACTCTCTAAGCTTCTGGGGGTTTAGTAATATCCTTATCAAAGTAATTGAAACTATGATTACTGGTGCCCATACACCAAAACTATCATAAAGCTCTTTAAAGCTCTCTACATTCATTGATTTTCTCTTTTTTTAATCGATGCGCTGACACGCACACTACGCTTCTATCTATTCGATGATGCATTAATAATTTCATGTACCCCAGGCATTGTTGGACTAGAATCACCTGATATAAGTCCTGTATCTGCTCGGCTAAACAAGGCTTGTAATACAATACTTCGTGCATCGGTATCAAAATCATCTTTTTCATGAGTTAATGATAGATATAGATAGGTCAATTGCTCACGTTCTTCTGCATCACGTTGCAAATGGTAAGAGCTAAACACCAGTTTTGAAAGTGCTTTTATAGCAAAAGCATAGACTGACAAAAGGGTAATAAATAGAACAACCCCTTGCAGGCTATCTATACTTATAGCCGTACTTTGGGTATTTACCCACGTATAAAATAAAACACCAAAAATGCCAAGTCCAACAGCGACGAATACTGAAAGAATTATCGCCCATCGATTGCCTAACTTTTTATAGTCTTCAGCTTTTTTACTCCAATAGCTTGCAGCAGGTTCAAGCCTTAACTTTTCTTGATAAGTATTTTCAAGGTTATTGACTTTCTCAGACCATTTTTCATGTTCTTTTTTGAACTTATCTACTTGTTTTTGACTAGTATCGTTATATTTTTTTGCTGCATCTGTAATCCAATTTTTAAATATATTTTGAGATTCAGTTGCTTCTTCAAATAATTTATTCTTTATTGCTAATATCTCATTCCTTAATTGATCAATGGAGGCTTCTTCCGCATTTCTGCGAGAGGTTAGCCTCTCTTCATCTTGCATTTCGAATTCATACGCAAGAATTAAACCAAATAATGAGTCACGATTGTTATCAATATTGACACTACCTACAAAAACTTCGAAAAATGCATTTGCAGTCCTCACACCCTGTTTTTCTAAAATATTAAGACCTCTAACTACAAAAGGGTGCGATGAAGATAACCAGTATGAGCTTAGGTCATTAAGTTTTGAATTGATATATTCAATGCTTATAGAGTCATCAACTGAGAGCCTCTGTAACTGATCTTTCAATTCTTCCAAAAGACGTAGTGAATATTGCATTAATATCAAAGGAGCATTGTTATTCGAGTAACCTAAATCTTCTAGATGTGTTAGTTCATTTTCATATTTAACCCAAAAATCAAACTCATCATCTATAAATATTTTTAACTCCTCAAAGTTAGAGACACTAAATTTTATACCCAACATATCTTTGAAGTCAAAACTACTTTCATCATCTTGAACATCAATGTTTCTTAAATCGTTTATATCCATCAAACAACCTCCCCATCAATCACCACCCGCTTCTTACCCGTCAACAACACCTGCATCAGCGCCTTTTTCTCTTGCTGTAAATCAGCCAATTGCTGCTCAAGCAAATCAATTTCTTTATCGGCATTGGTTAATACAGTGGCGATTTGTTGTTGTTCTTGTTGAGTTGGAAGCCTGATCACTAAATTACGTAAAACACCTAAAGCAACAAATTTTTGTGTGCCGCCAGCATTTAACCTATGGATTTGCTTATCTATGTCATGACTCGATAAGTAATAAATCAAGAAGCCATTTAACAAACCTCCTGTTTCTTTTATCAAAGCCACATTTTTTATTGCATAATTAGATGATTTCACTTTAACTGGATTACCAATTGTTCCTATCATTCCAAATAAGATATCTCCGTCATTTACGCCTGAGCGTTTATTGATTTGAAGATAATCCTCTTCTGAAATGAATTTAACATTTGATAAGTCTAATCTGCCTGAAGATAGTAAGTTCTTAGAGGTAATTAGAGGATAGCCTACATCTATGAACTCAGGGCTGTCATGAGTTCCATCCCTAACATCAGAAATCTTACCAAGCTTAACCTCTTCCCACTCACCCTTGAACCGTTCACCCGACTCATCAAGCAAACGCTTTTTACCCGTCAGCAACTGCTGCATCAATGCTTTTTTCTGCTGGGTACTATTTTCAATCAAACGCTCAGTGGTACTAATCGCTTTATCCCAAGTGGATAAAATTTTGGCGATTTTTTGTTGTTCTGGAAGTGGTGGAACTAACATAGGTAACTTTTCTAAAGTAGCTTTATTTAATTTAAAGCGTCCAGCACCTTGTCTTGATAGAAAGTTAGTAATGTTACGGTGTTGAAAATATATATAAAACCATTCGGAATCGCATGTATCTGAACTTTCAATAATATGTGCATGGTTATTAACGGTACATTTTCCACTAATAAACTGTGTTTGACGCATTGTTTCATATTTAAGGAAATGATCACCATCCTCACCAATCAACGCATATGTACCATCTTGTTCATAATCAGCAATATAATCTTGGATTTTAGTCGGTCCGTAGTATGGGTAAGGACCAGGAATAAGTGAGCGTACTTCTTGGCTTATGGGCTTGCGGAAATTATTCTTTATATTTAAGGCTTCCCCAACTTTATCGAGTTGCCATCCTTTAGGTATAAAGCCAATTCTAGCTTGTATAAGCTCAAGCTTAGAAATCTCATTAGGCACCATAACCCAACTCCTTTAAAAACCCTGCCATCTCAGTCTCTAGACTTTCTAATTCAGCTTTTAACTGAATACGCTCAGCACGCACCGCGTCTAGATCAATCTCCGCCTCTTCTTCAAAGGTATCGACATAACGTGGAATGTTTAGGTTAAAGTCATTTTCTTTAATTTCATCAAAGCTCGCTAGATACGCGTATTTATCTACGTTTTCACGCGCTTTATACGTCTCAATGACTTTAGCGATATTGTCTTCGGTCAGCTGGTTCTGGTTTTTACCTGATTTAAACTCATTGCTGGCATCTATAAATAACACCGTGTCATCAGTTTTGTTCTTCTTAAACAGCAAAATAGCCGCTGGAATACCCGTCCCAAAGAACAGTTTTTCTGGCAAGCCAATCACCGTATCAAGTAGGTTTTCTTCAATAAGTTGTTGACGGATTTTACCTTCACTTGACGCACGGAACAGCACGCCATGTGGCACGACCACACCCATACGACCAGTGCTTGGTTTAAGCGTTTCGATCATATGACTGATAAACGCATAGTCGCCCTTAGTCTTGGGCGGTACACCGCGATGGAAGCGACCATAGGGATCGCTACTGGCATCTTCATGACCCCATTTATCTAATGAAAACGGCGGATTGGCGGTCACCACATCGAACTGTAATAAGTGCTTGCCGTCCTTATCGAATAGCAGCGGATTACGGATGGTATCGCCCCACTCGATACGGTGGTTGTCCTCACCGTGTAGGAACATATTCATCTTGGCCAGTGCCCATGTCGAGCCAATGGCTTCTTGACCGTATAGCGCATACTTTTTAGAGTTTGAGTTTTTGCGTACCATCGCCCCGCATTTAATGAGGAGCGACCCTGAACCACAGGCTGGATCACATATCTCATCACCTTCGACAGGCTCAAGGATAGTCGCCAGTAAGTTAGACACTTCGGGCGGCGTATAGAACTCGCCAGCCGTCGCCCCACTACTGGCAGCAAAATGCTTGATTAAATACTCATAAGCATTACCAATCACGTCTAAGCTACCGACACGCTCAGCAGAGAGATTCAGAATATCTTTGCCAAAATCTTCTAATAAATGGCGTAATAGCTCATTCTTTTGCTTTTCTTGACCGAGTTTATCAGTGTTAAAGCTAATGTCTTGGAAGACGTTTTTGAGCTTGGTGCCGTTAGCTTCTTCGATAGCGTGTAGCGCCTCGTCAATACGTTGACCATTGCCCGGCTGATGACGCAGATCATACAAGTCCCAAAAGCTGGCACCTTCAGGCAGTACAAAACGCTGCTTGGACATCATGGCATGGATCAACTCAGGATTGTCGCCAAACTGCTCGACCAGCTTGTTGTACTCATCGCGATATACATCAGATAGGTACTTTAGGAACAGCATGGTTAGGATAAAGTCTTTATAGGTATCGGCGCTGATGACCCCGCGAAACGTGTCACAGGCATTCCACACGGCTTTGTTGATGTCGTCTTGATTGATTTGGGTAATATTATCAGTGGTACTGGCAGGCATTTGTTATTCCTTAACGCGCTGGAAAATTGCTGGTTGTTATAGTGGTGTAATGATAGCAGGGTATACGGTCGATATCTTAAACTGACAATCATTTAATTATGGAACACCCTTAAAATAGTGTAACATTTGTTTATTAAAATATTGGAAGATAAAAAGATGAGTTTGTTTCAAACCTTCATCCAGAAAATAGGCATAGTAGTCTTAGTCTTGGGTATAAGTGGTTCAGTATTAGCGGCAGATTTTGAGTCTATTAAAGCATCTGCAGAATCAGGAGATATCAATGCTCAGCTTGAGCTTGCCGAAAGATATGAAGCGCTAGAAAAGTCAAATCGTAAAGTTGTCAACTTTGAACCTCAAGAATTATATTATGAAGGTAAAGCAGTAGATAAAAATGCTAAAGAAGCTTTGAGCTGGTACCTAAAAGCAGCTAACCAAGGTAATGCTGTCGCCCAAGCGAAGGTTGGCGCTATTTATCATAATGGTAGATATGTCAAACTAGATTATTCCAAAGCATTTGAGTGGTATCAAAAAGCGATCAAAGAGAATGTAGCCGAAGCACAGTTTGGCTTAGGGCTGATATATGCTTACGGTAATGAAGTACCTAAAGATCCAGAAAAATCACAATATTGGCTTACAAAAGCAGTAGAACAAAACTATGTTCCCGCTTTATTTAATCTTGCATATGAGTATCATGGTCACTACGACGATCATGAAAGTCAAATAAAAGCGCTTGAACTATTTAAAAAAATGGCTAATGGAGATGACCCAAACGATGAGTATGTTGTTCGTTCTCAGTATGCATTAGGCTCTATGTACTACGATGGTTATGGTACTGGAGAAGATTATCACAAGGCGGCATACTGGTATCAAAAAGCGGCTGAGCACGGACATACTAGCGCGCAAATAGAGCTTGCTAGGATGTACTCTAGAGGTGAGGGTGTAGCTCAAAGTCATGATGAATCTATAAAGTGGTATAAAAAAGCAGCGAATCAAGGGAGTTTGCTGGCGCAGACGGGGCTAGCAATGATGTACTACGATGGTGAAGATGTCGCGCAAGATTATACTCAAGCCTTTAAATGGTTAAATAAAATAGTAGAGAGCGGTAAAGACGACTACTCTATTCAATTGATGCTTGCTTCGTTATATCTCAATGGCGATGGAGTCACTCAAAACGATGCTGAAGCGACCAAATGGTATGCTAAAGCTTGTCAAAACGGTAATCGCTACGGCTGTATTCAATATCGAGAATTAACCCAATAATAGAACAAATCCATATGAAAACAGTCACATTCTGTCTACTAGCCAGCCTAGTTTTAAGCGCTCACGCAGCGGAGATAAAAACCAACTCATCGCTCGATAGTGCTTATCAAGTGGTGAATCAATTTCCGGTAGAGACTGCCTTACTCAATATCTATACTAAAGAAAGCAGTAGAACCTTGTCAGCTATTGTATATGGTCATAAAGAGTCAATTGAAATCAAGGTAACACCAAAAGGAAACCTGACATTTGAAAACGTACTTGTTCAAGGTGCCGAGCAACGCTTCACCTATAGGTACGATGATGAGGTCATCGAAGAATCTATCGGCATCAACTACTTCACCCTTAATCCTTTAACTTTTTACGGTTTTGATAAGCCTTCAGGCAAGTATTCATTAGCGACGCAGACAGCGGTCATTCCTAAAATGGCGAGCATTGGTGATTCAAATCAGTTTGTCACTGAACGTATCTACTTAGATAGTAGCAAAAATACACCAGTTGATTTTTACAACTTAACTTGGTCCCTATCACGTGCCAGCGCAAATACTGCATGGCTCTGTATAGATATTGATATCTATGAAAATTCGTCCGAATGCTATCAGATCGATGGCAGTGGCAATATATTGCAGAGCAAAAAGCGTTTGCAGTATTGGGCAGAAAATAGCTTTGAGATCATAAACTATATGAGTGAATAATGGTGTCAAAGCCACCTTCAGTAAAAACCACTTATCCTTACCACCAAATTTATATGATTTAGACACACAGGCATTCGCGTTTATGATCAACATTTCTTTCATGTCGATAATTAATCGAGTCTGTCATGTATGTGTTCATTGAACAAAAAGTAGCTTGAGCTATATGAATTAAGAATGAAAAATATTATAAATTTTAAGAAGTGATTTGAAATAACACTAAACCCTATTTTGACATCTTAGAATTACAGGTCAATCTGTATCAGGCGTCTGAGCTTTACTTTTCTATTAATAGAACATTTTCGCTCCACTTTCCACTCCCAAGCTATCACCCTAAACTACGTTTCTAGTTATCTTATCCATTCATACACCTACAAACTCTAGCTAAACTCCTAAACTCCCTCAGATAAGATCACCATAGATTGTCTATAAAAGCTCAAAAGCATCACAAGACGTCATCTGATGTCGTATATTTTATGCTTTTGCTTCAAATATTAGCAAATTAGCTTTCAATTGTTTGCTAATCCTCGTAAATTATTAGTAGAGGTCAATACACAGGATATAACGACCAAACCATCAACTCGATATCTCAGTGAGAAATATATGAAATCACTATCGATTGCTAAGCTACAAACACTCAATGTGCTTGTATATCCAGAAATCGTTGGTTTATTTGATATTTATACCTGCCATATTAGACCGCTGCTTGACAGCAAGACTATCGAACTTGAGCAAAGTAATGCTTGCTCGAAACTTACCTCCTTTATAAAAGAGGATAAAAAATGGTTCTTGCTCAATAACTTTGAGCTATTTTATATAGTAAAAAGCCCTTATATTGATTTTGATGTATTAAGACAAGAAGTGGCTGTGAAATACACCTCAAAGAGTCAGTTTGATTTTGGCATCAGTTTTTACGAGCTTATTGACCTCATTGCTCAACATAATAAAAAGATAGATATTAAGCTCGTTTATACGCAGCTAAACGAGCTATTGGATCAAGAAATAAACCAAAAACTATTTTTGCTATTACTACATTTTGTCGGCTTATAAAAATAAATGAGCAGACTTATCATAAACGTCGTCCTACTGGAGTATCGTGATGGCTCAAGATAATGACACCTCACCCAATGAGGAACAATGGCTGTCTGCAAAGACCATTGATTATTTAAAGAGTGAGGAAGCGTTTGTTTACCCAGAAGCTATTATAGATGCTATCTCCACCATCATTATCGCAGTACATGACAGTTATAAACCCTCTAATAATTCTATTGAACCTTTATTAGAGATGACTGTACTAATACTACAAGATGAGCCTATTGCCTCTAAGTATATGCAAATCAGTCGTACTCATTTAGCAGAAAAACCACTGATGATGCAGCTGCTTATCCTAATGCAGAATATTGTCACCAAACAACAATTAGGCCACTCATTGCAACACCTAGTTTGGTTAGCAATAGCAATGCACACTGCAGCTTTACTTATCATTCAAGATAAGAAAACTCATACCAATAATATACTGATGCAGTTTAAGATGGCGCAATTCTCAGCATCTTCTAGGCGCAAATGGCTTTGGAACGCACTTCCTGACATCTTCCACACTGAGATGAGTATAGAGCGTATATTATCGGTATTTAATAGTCTATTAGATCAGCAAAAAAGCGAACTTGTAGCACTAATCAATGGCCAAGCTACTCATACAGAGAAAGTAAAAAAAGACAAGTCTGACATAAAAGCCAAGCTGAGCCAGATAGATAAAATAACGACTGCCTACCAACACGCACACGACTTGCATGCACCAAAACCTGAACGCAAGAAGCCACCGAAAAATAACAGCATTAAACCCATAAACCTATCCGATGATAAACCAATATATCCTCTCGATTATGAAGCTACAAACTCTAACTGGAATAGCGAGCCTGATAAAGACAATTGGAACACCACACCTGATGATGTCGAACACAGCTCTACCACCATAGACCTAGCATTTCTGGAAGCTAATACCGAAACCTATGAAGGGTTAACGACGAGCTTTGAAGAGCACATCGATCACAATGAATTGCCCTATATCAGCTACGAAAACTATCCAAACCCTCTAGTTAGAAACTCTATACCGCTGCAAACTATCGACTTATCGCTGCAGCAAAACTATATGTCCCAGCGCAACCTTGCGCTCAATTCTAATACACGACTGCTTTCCCTCGCTGGTTACCAATCACTATTTGCCGCACTACACCAAGATGCCAAATCTTTACCAGAGTCAGAGACTAATAAAACCTGCGCTGGTATTTTATTGTTATCAATGCTCACTGGTCTCCCAGTTAAGTCATTACTCATATCAGGCTATATCGGTCACCCTCGTATTTTTAGCATCCATGATAAGAGAGCTTACATTCAGCATAGCCTTGGTATTACTAAGCGGTCCGATAGCCAAACGTTAACAAAGGAAGATTACGAAAATCATTCTGATACTATTAAAACTCCACTTCCGTTATGGCTAATTGATAACCTACTGGCTTGCCAGTTGCCTAGAAAAGAAGAGTTTACGACTTACCTTGCCAACTTGCGTAATAGTCTTGGACTGCCCTACCTTTCGGTCAATCGAATAGAAACAGCGTTACATGTTGTACTCTCTCGCTATACGCCAGATTGTCATTCACATATTGCCGATATCATTTGCCGCACGCCAGCGCCCCATGCTCCAGCGATGTACTATAGCAGCCATACTAGTGAAGGGATCATCGCTCACTATAAGTCGGCGCTAAGTGTACTCAGCAATATAAGTAGTTTTGACTTAGCTTATATCACCCCTTGGCATAAATACACCATAGGCTCTGGGTTTGCACTCAAGCTCGAAACCGTTCGTAACATCATAGATGAGATAAAAACTTGGGTAGATCAAAGTACAAATTATGATGAGCACTTTAATAGAACCAGTATTTTTATATGGTTTATCTTTTGCCTTTTAACGGGTGTGCGACCGAACAACGGTCTTGGCAAGATGTACGATATCGATCTTGATATGGGGTGGCTAGAGATCAACGATAAGCCCGTTAAGAAAGTAAAAAGTGATCGTCTGATACCACTATGCCTCACCCTTGTACGCCATTTGACAGAATATAGAGACTATATAATTGACTATCAGGCTAAGCATCAATTGAAGCATGACATCAGCACTACCATTGATGATATTCGCTTAGGTAACGATGAAGCGTTATTGAAAATTTTGTCTGCAAGTGTAAGTAACCTAAAAGATATTAAGCGCGGTGACACCTATAATTTTACCAAAAACGTTATTGATGCCAACCCTTACTGGACTCGTCACTTTGTGCGTACTCAGCTTGAGAAACGTAGTGTTCAGCTGCCACTCATCAACACTATTATTGGTCATGAAAAATCTCGTCAAGAGGTATTAGGACGTTTCTCATCGAGCAGTAAAAGAGATATAAGACGTGTAGCACCTGTATTTGAGCAGATCGCTGAACAGTTAGGGTTAAACCTTATAGAGATAAACAACTATTCTAAGATAAGCCATATTGAAAGAATATATGCGGGAGTAGACCATGTTGATAGATAATATTCACCTGCCCAAAATCATCGATGGCTTGGCAAACTTTGATGGCAGAAAAAGACGCTACGTGCCTTATCCTTCTGAACTCAAAGACGATAGCCCTAAAAAATACGACATACAGCTACTGGCCGACCTGCAGACTGAGTGGGATTCCCTACAAAGAACTCATCCTGGTAATATTAGGTTCACCAAATCTTTTGACAAATATTACGAACAAGTACTTTGGCCAAGTAATGGCACCTTTTTAGTTATACCAAGCCCTATAAGTTTTGCTGATGAGTTATGGTTATTACAGAGTCAAGAACTAGACCAATTTCAGCGTGACTTTGATAATAAACTAAAACCCTTATCTAACGAAGGGTTCGATAAGTTTCAAGTTGTTGTTCAAGACAAAATTTCTAAAGCCTATAAAACAACCAAAAAATTAACACAAGCATGGCAAACTATTAGTCAATTTATTGATTATCAAAATCAATATTACATGCTTGCAAAACACTATTACCCTAAGATTGTCGCGCCGCAGCCCACAAAGTTCAATCCATTGATTATTAATAACGACTGGGTCAAAAATGGCAAGTCACTGGTCAAGATTATTCGTGTCGCACAAACACACTGGAATCAAACAGCTGCTTATAGCCAAGATCAGATCTTAGGCTGGCTGATATTTTCAGGGATTGTGTATGGTGGTATTAATGAAATACAGATGCTCCAAGGGTGGCTTACCTCATTGCTCGCCAAAAAACATCAGCCATTCATCAAAGAAAGGATAGTAATCTCACCGCGCTTTGTGCAAAAGCGCTTTGGTAATGAACGAGAAGAAGAAAGTGACAAGCTTTATAACACCAAGCAAATCGTCGTAGATGTAGTCAGTCAGTGTTGGCTGATCCGTTACCATAAAAACAGCAGTCAAACAGATATCAATCATATCATTGACAAGCTGTCAGCAGATAAGATTGAGCTATACTTGACCACTGTTTTATCTGACCTAATAAAGCCTTTAAATATTAAACCCCTCTCCTTTTCAAAATTTTTATATTACGCAAGCTACCACTGGGAGATGCTCGATGGCGCTGATATTGATCATGCTGCAGTTGGTATACTTCGAGGTATGCATAACACTGCTGGACTGAGCACGCAGGATTTTGATAATTTTTTGAACCAAAAATATCAACATAAAGTTGAGCACTATAATCTAGAACATATTTTAGCGCTATCTATCAGTAAAAGCTCTATTGCTCAAAAAGAGACGGCCAACATTTCTACCAAAAAAATAGAGGTTAGAAAGTCTGATTTGATTATGAGTCTCACTAAAGACTTTAAAATAGATAAAAAATATGCAAAGAAAAAATCCAATAGCAATCCGTACACAATTATCGAAAGAGTACAAAAACGCTATAAGCAATATGATGACTTAAGTGAAAAGATTTTATTAGATTGGGTGCTCAGTTTACTCAATCGAAAAGAGTCAAAATCACTTAGTAATGAGTCTATTTTGAAATATATTAGAACCATAGGCTATGAGTGGTTGTATTTCACAACAGCGCAACCGCTTGATATTTGGTCAGAGGAAGAGTTTGAGGAACTTTATGAAGATATTTTAGAGTACAAAGCTGTCGTACGGAACAATACTGACATTGGATACTCTGCCAATTTATTGAAGAGTATGCACAACTTTGCTAAGAGCAAATACAATTTACCCTCCGTGAACTTTCAACAGTCGAAAAACGGTCGGCGTGTACGTGCCGAGCTGATATCACCGCAAGCGTACCAAACCATTATCACGCAAATACTGGGTTCTATAGATATACTAGAGCGGGAGATATTCGCGCTTTTATTTATCTTAGTCTATCGTACTGGCATGCGCAAAAAAGAGCTGTTGGGACTTAAGTATAATGACATCGAAGGCTTAAAAACAGCTGTACCATCAGTGATAATCAGGCCCAATAGCTATCGTCCAACCAAGACTCAAAGTAGTATTCGCCGCGTTCCCTTATTTGCCTTCCTCAAACCTAATGAACTGAATTTTTTTATTAACTTTGTGCAGAGTAATATTGGCGACAGTTCAAACAAATTTATCTTTACCTTATCATCGGATCAGCGCCCTATTGATGACCATGTTCCGTTGCAGTTACTCAAACGAGTTTTAAAAGACATATCGGTAGATGATAATGTCGCAACGCATACCTTTCATGGTTTTAGGCATACGGCAGTGAGTAACCTATCTTTAGCGCTATTAGGTCATCCAGATCTCGTAAAAGCCCTCACCGATTATGACGAAAAAGACATATTGCGTATAAAAAAAGGCCTACTTGGGGAGCATATAAATGCACAAGATCGTTGGTACGCTCTATCGGGTATTATGGGGCACTTATCGCCTGAGCGTAGCTTTGAGTATTACAATCACTTTGCTACTCTGATGGCTACTTATGCGTTGAGTGTTGTTGACATCGGACTACCCAAGCAAACACTGTGCAACATTACCGAATTCCCTCCTAGAAGGATTGAGGATAATGCTGACATTACTGCTAATGGCATAGTCAGCATACCTAGCATGCGTACACTTTTATTTAAAAATATTATAGAAGGCAAACGCAAGTCACCGAAATTCACGATCGAGAACTGTGATAAGCGATTTCTCTTGAGTACAAATACGCCAGCCACTGATGAACTGTTTGGTCGTTATGGTCTAAACCGAGTACAGCTGCTACTACAGACCTATGATAAAGAGATGCCTTTAAGTAAAGCAGCCCAGTTAGCAAATATTTCTATTCATGATGCAAACATTTTAATAGAACGTGCGAGCGAGGTTGCCGCTATCACTACCAAACGCGGCAAACCTCGCTTTGTAAAGCTATCCGATTCAAATAATTCCGTACTGAGTCCACTGAACATTCAATACCAAAGTGATTTAAGATTACTATCGCTTTTGTTAAGTAATGCCTACCGTCTACGAGAAAAGTCAGGGGCTGACTGGACTTGGTTTATTGAGATATGTAGTCAAAAACTGTCTAGTAGCAGAGCATACCTACCATTTAGAAAAGGAGATGAGAAAGAGTTGCAACGTTTCATTGATATTGCTAAGAAACTGCTGCCTCTGA
Source organism: Psychrobacter sp. NPDC064578 (assembly GCF_044901245.1). Taxonomy (NCBI): domain Bacteria; kingdom Pseudomonadati; phylum Pseudomonadota; class Gammaproteobacteria; order Moraxellales; family Moraxellaceae; genus Psychrobacter; species Psychrobacter sp. NPDC064578. The sequence goes on along the minus strand of NZ_JBJDPI010000006.1, from coordinate 176,746 downwards.
AACGTTGGCTAATGAGTAGCAACGAAGCCTTGTTGATGAAAAATATGTCACCTAACGATTATCAAGATATTAAGCAGCAATCTAACGACTCGATAGAAGCTATTCATATTGGTATTGCTAGCCGAGATCCTAGAGATCAAACCAACAAATGGCAGTATTCGCCCCTACTACGGTTTTTTGTGCATATGATGCTAATTACTGATGAGAGGCTAGTTATTAATGATAGTCAGACATAATCATTATTGAATAAGCGCACTCAATGCTTTACAAAAATTGACTAAAACCCTATATCCTGACACCTATTATTTTTTATCATCACCGCAATGACCTTATATCAGAGTTATTCAAAACGATAACGAAACCATTCCATCCATCATCGTCTCCACACCTCCTTTAATGATCTATGCGGTCAAATCCGTAGACATTAACTTGGCAGATTTTAGTTATCCCACCTAATATAATAATAAAAAAAACGCTACCCGATAATTAATCAGATAACGCTTTCCTTATTACTTGTCTAAACTATGTTAAACACTAACGCTCACCCAAGCCTTCAGAAAAGGTTTTGGTTAATGGCTTAGTCAGATAGGACAGCACTGAACGCTGTTGCGCTTTGATATCGACTGAAGCAGTCATACCAGGTCTAATGATAATTTCATCGCGACGCGCAGCAAACTCAGCACCGGTAATTTTTATTTGTACGCGATAATATGGCTCCTCTCCTTTGGGTGTTTGCTCAATCAAAGTATCTGGACTGATATAGGTCACCTTACCCGTCATAGCACCAAAGATAGAGTAATCATAAGCATCAAGCTTAACGCTAGCGACTTGATTCTCTTTGACATAAGCGATATCCACTGGACTAACTTTAGCTTCGACGATCAGGTCGCTACTGGTGGGCAATATCTCCATAATAACCTCACCAGGTTTCACAACGCCGCCAATAGTGGTAATTAAGATATTATTTACCTTGCCCTCAGTTGGAGCAAATAGCTTGGTCTCTTCCAATACTTGTGAATGATCACGCAGCTGCTCAAGCTCAGTATCCAGCTCTTCTTGTGCTTTGGTCATTTCCGATTGTGCTTCTTCAAAGTACTTGTTTCGCTTATTGGTAATTTGTGCTTGGATCTCAGCAACTTGTCGGCGCAGTTTAATCACGTCAGCTTGGCTGACATCACCATATTCTAACAGTGGTTCATTCATACTGAGCTCTTGCTGAGCCAGTACCATCATATTCTGTAGCGAGCTGACATCTTGATCAATGGCTTGCCGACGGCGGTTATATAGTTGGGTTTGGTTTTCTACGTATTCGCTATAGTTTTTGATTCCATCTGGAAACTTAAGCGGCTTTTCAAATATTTCTGCTTCAAGGCGAGATAACTTGGCTCTTAGCGCGGCGATCTTCGAACTTGAATTAGCGAATGCCGCTTGCGCCCGCTCTTCTTCTAGTGTGACAACCAGTTGTCCCTTAGTGACATCCTCTCCTTCTCGCACTAATATTTCAGTCAATACACCACCCTCAACTGCTTGAATATCCTGCGTTCTAGCACTGGCGATAACCGTTGCTGTGGCACGGGTTACTTGATCAATTTGAGCAAAATAGGCCCAAACTACCAAGACGATTACCCCTATAAGTGCACCCCAAATAATAATACGGGTACGCCCAACTTTAGGATCATGAGACTTATGCTGATAGTTATTCATTATCTTGTCCTACATCATCTGGGTTATTGCGAACATCGGTGGCTAGCGAGGTATTAGAGGTATTGCTAATGACTTTAACTTTAGACTTACTCACCTTAATTGAGGTTTTATTTTTATTTTCTTGATCATCATTACCTTTTAGTTGTTTAAGCACTTGCTCTTTTGGTCCATCCATCACTATTTTCTGATTGTCCATGATAATAATACGATCGACCAATTGTAATAACGGCATCTTGTGAGTAGCTACAATGAGAGTCGAGCCTTGTCCAAACTCTTTACTAAGCACATTGATACATTGCAACTCTTGACGGTTGTCCATCGATGCCGTCGGCTCATCCATCAATAAAATCGTTGGCTTGGTCAGCAGTAAGCGAGTGAAAGCGACCAGTTGTTTTTGACCACCAGATAGCCCTTTACCACCCTCACTAATAGGTAGATCCAAACCACTGGAGTGGCTAGCCACCAGCTTAATCAACCCCGTCTTTATTAGAGCGTCACGCATCACATCATCACTTGGCGCAGGTAGCCCAATCAATAGGTTTTCTCTTAGCGTGCCCTCAAACAGACGATGGTCTTGTTGTAAGTAGCCGATCTGTTCACTAAGAGACTCGCGGCTAATCTGTTGAATATCCAGTCCATCTAGCAGTATTCGACCCTGCGTTGGGGCATATAACCCTGACAGTACTTTTAATAACGTCGACTTACCTGAACCAATAGCGCCCAAAATTGCAATACGCTCGCCCGCTGTGATATATAGTTTATTAATGGCTAATGCTGGCTGCTCATTGTCTTGGTAATTAAAAGTCACTTTTTCTAAGTCAAAACTACCAGCAATATGACTGGGCGACAAGGGATGCGCCACGCCATGATTGTCTTGTTGTAATGAAAAAAGCTGTTCGATATTCAGTTTTGCAGCTTTCGCATGTGAATGCTGTACCAGTAAATTGGGGATACTCATGACAGGTGCTAAGATACGCCCTCCTAAAATAGAACAGGCAATCAACCCGCCCATAGTCATATCACCTGACATCACTACGAACGATCCAACAATAACAATGCCGACATAGCTTGTCTGCTGAACCATCTGTGACAGATAGCTTAAGTTGTCATTGGCATGCTTCATATCCAAATCATTTTTGGTCGTAATATTCATTACATCAAGCCAACGGGATAAAAACTTCCAATTACCCGAACCAGCCTTAATGGTTTCAATACCCTCGACTGTTTCAACCAAAATACCAGTTTTACGATAAGAGGCTGAGGCACCAACGGCCGCGATACTATCAATTTTTTTGCGTGCAGCAAACCCCAATGCAATAGCAATAATCGCCGCTACAATAGGTACTAAAGCCACTAAAGGATTACCAATAACGATGATCAAGGCTACAAAAATGATTGCCATCGGAATATCGACCAATCCAAACAAAGTACTCGCTGTATAAAAACCACGAACTTGCTCGTAACCCCGGAGCTGCGCGGCCATTGAACCCACCGACCCTGGCATTTGGTCAATCCGAACACTCAGAAGCCGCTGAAATACTTCTCGAGACAAGTGTTGATCAAGGTTGACCACTACTTTATCCATAATCTTTGAGCGCGCAAACTTCATAAATGTTTCAAATAAAATAACTAAACCGACACCACTTGCCAGAATGATTAAAGTGTATTCACTGCGAGTTGGAATGACTCGGTCATAGACCTGCATCGAAAATAGTGATACTGCTAACGCTAGCATATTAATCAAAAGTGATGCGACTACCGCTTCAATAACAATACCACGATAGTTTTTTAGATCTTTTTTAAGTATTTGATCAAATGATAACTGTTTGCGTTTGCTCGGCTCGCTTTCTAAGCGGATACGCAATAATTGTGTAAACGCATCACTTGGATGAACACTAATTTGCTCAGACTGACTAAACTGCCATAATCCTTGAGGGTTTTGTTGTTCAATGACCCCCCAACCTTGCGACGAATGTAATGCCAATAAGGGTAAAAAGGCAGCATCTGGCATCGGTAATGATTCTGGTAGCTGATCCACCCCTAACTGTTCTAGCACCTTTACAATGCTTGCCAGTGTCATTAGTTCTGTCTGCTGATGAAGCACCCCGTAAAGACGCAACTTATCAATGGGATAACCTTGCTGAGTGAGCAAAGTGTGCAGCGAGAAAGCCAATTGCTCAATCTCATTACTGACTTGCTCTTTCACCTGTTCATCAGTTTCAGGCGTCAAAAATTGCAAAGTAGAATTTTCCATCAGCTCACTATCAGAGGCTTGGTCACTCGAAGCTGGAATAGGGTTATTCATGATAAGTACATCCTACTGATTAACGGGTTTTTAGATAAACAAGTGCAAAAAATACAAGACAGCTTATTTATTCATAGAGGCTTTGCGATAGGCTCAAGGGCTCTCTATCAGCAAACCTGTATTGGAATCAATCATATCAGGGTCATTAGAGATGGTATTCGAAAACCCATCAGATGCATCTTTAATAGAGTAGGTCACCATCTCTTGATTTTTCATACCTACAGGTTGAATCACCGCTCTATTGGATGTTTGCTGCGCAACATGCTGACCATTAAGCCATTTCTTTACGGGATCTATTGGGTGGAATATAGGTTCAGGCTGGCGACTTTGGTTAAACTGTTGCCATGACATCATGCCAAAATCAACTTGCAGTTTATAATAAGCAGCAATGATAGATGCTCGGGTGTCAACCAATTGTGCCTGATACTGGGAGTGCTCACGAACCGCATTCAGCACCTCAAGCCAAGACTTACGACCAGCGATGAATTGACGACGGTACGAGCTGACCACAATCTGAGCACCTGCAACTGCTGCTATCAATGAGCGCTCTTGATCTTTAGCACTGGCAAACTGTTGATACTGGGTCTGTATGGTCTCAAGTACCAAGCGCCTAGAAGCCTCTTTTGATTGAACAAGACTATTGACGCGTGATTCTGATGCTCTTGCAAGGGCTAAGTTAGATAGCCCTGCCCCTGGATCATAACTGAGCCCTACTGAGAACTCTCCACCATTATCCTTATCTTTATCACTCTCATGATAATAATCATACTCGTATTGTGCGTATATTATCGGATAGCGAGAGGACTGCAAAGACTTCAGCCCTTGCTTGGCCGCCTCAACTTGATAACTCTCTTTTACCACAGTAGGATTATAAAAACTGGCTTGATCAAAGGCTAGCTTCTCAAAAGTTTGGGAATAACTTCTGGCGCGTGCAACCATTTCACTTAAGTTTGGAACGGGTAGTTCTATCGCTGACACCTTACGACCGGTAATTTGCTCTAAACGAGCCATAGCGATACGTTGCTGCTCGACAGCAGACTGATAGGAGTTTTGTTCTTGCAAAATACGGTTAGTCACCAAGTCCATCTCAATGCGAGCGGAGACTCCTTGGCTAACACGCCGTTGCATCATGGCTTCAAACTCAGCAAGCAACTGCAAATTGTCATAATAGACTTGTTGTTTTGATAAAGCCGTAATATAGCTTTGCCACGCCTCTATCGTCGTTTTAGCCACTTGGTTTTGTTGCTCGTAGACATATTCTGTCGCCGCTTTATCATCAAATATCGCTTGATTAACATTGGCGGTCAGCTTGCCTCCTGTCCATAATGACTGGCGGAGCTGAAACTGGGAGACCATGCCGTCATCACGATCATAACCTGATGAAAAAGTAGGAGCAGGCAACAAACTAAGCTTCGCTGCACTAATGCTTTCAGTAGTCGCCTGTTGCTCTGCTCTTGCTGAACCCACCATAGGGTGAGTTTGAATCGCTTGATTAATAAGTGCATCCATATGCGCATCAGCGCTTGCTAACGCAGCACTGGATACCGTCATAAGTAGCAAACTTACATGTATACTATGGCATATTTTTTTTATGATATAACACCTCTTAGGCAACATATTTTTTGACAAGTTATTTTGGTAAACAGTCATCCAGTTACCTCAGTTTTATTTTGAGAGAATAAAAATTTTAGATGTTATATAGTAAGGTATGAAAATACTATCGTTAAATTTAGACATATTAAATACACGCTTTGTCAAAGCCTTAACTCATGATTGTAAGACAACTAAATCTAAGCATAAATTTAAAAATATTTCCAACTAACTGCCAACATAGATTCTTTTTTTATATTGATAGTTGAATACTCGCAGACAGCTTTAATGATTATAATCGCTGAAAAGGCCCTGCTCGCACATCCACAAACTACGAGTATGATGTTTAATTAATGGATTAAAAACTAGTGATGCCTTCATTACCACCTATTTCAACTAAAAAACAAAAAAACAGGAGCATGATAGCAATTGTGATGGCTATCATGCTCCATATTTTGATTGCAGTTATTGTCTATTTCAGTGTTTTTGATAAAAAAATTTCATCAACACTAGGGTCTGTATCAGATACTAATAGGCACCCTATATTAAAAGCTACAGAAGTAAAGCCACAAATATTACCTGCACTAATAGAAAACAAAAAGTCGCAAGCTCCCCAGTCTTCTGAACCGATAAGTAACTACGATACAACCAACTCTTATAAAGTAGCAACTGATACTCAACGTAAATTAATAAATACAACTGTGGAGATAACCACTAAGGAAGCAATACCCGTAAATAACACTCAAAGCCAAGCACAAGAAAAAAAATCAGTAGTGAGTCCGACAGACGAATCATCTATAGGGTCAATACCTGACAATCAAAACAATCGTGCTGAGTATACGCTTAAGCAGACCAAAGAATATGAAGCTCTAGATGCTGAGATCGATAAAGACAATGAACAGCTCTCAAAGTTGATCATTGAAGTCAAAAAGCATAATCAAAGTCAAATTCAACAATATCAGCTTCCTAGTGGCAATATTAATAATCAACCAACAGTTGAGTACGGTTACCCTATTACTCCCATCACCCCTTAACTGCCAAAAAAAGAACTCGGCTGTTGAGGCTTCAAACGCAGATAGATAAAAGTTTGCATCATTCACACTAAAAGCCTTGATTATCTAAAGCTTTTAGTGTGAATGATGCCATATTAATGCAAGAATTAATAATATAAGGTGCGCTTTGATAGCCGCACCTTATATCCATATTTTCAAGTTTCAGTCATCGTTTATAAAATCGTAATGTCGGTCTGAATCAATAACTCATGAGTGCCATTGGTATCAGAGAAGCTATAGACATTGTAACTATTGCCCCCTTGAGTAGTAGTACCGCTGTTCGTCCAATCGTTACCAGTTAGACTCACGCTATCAGCACTATCACCGTTGATAACCAAGCCTTTATTGCTCATCACCGTGTCATTGATTATATCTAGCACATCACTGGTACTAAGGTTGGTCAGCGTCTGCGCACCGTTACCAGTCATATCGATGGTTTCAATACTCTCAAATACAGTCGCATCAAAGCTGCTAAAGTCGATACTGGTATCAGCAACGTTAATGAGGAGCGTATCATTACCAGCACCACCATCCATTAAGGCGTTATCTACAGAGAATACAATTTTATCGTTACCTGCACCACCTTTCAGCGTATTGACACCAGTGCCACCATCGATTAAGTCATTACCGCTACCTCCAATCAAGATATCATCACCAGCGCCGCCTTTATAATTCACAGCTACAGACTGTCCAGAGGCATCAACGATATCATTCTCTGCTGTACCTACAAAGGTTTTGCTAAAAGCAATATCGACAGATATAGACGGTAATTCACCATTGTTATCTGTATAAACGCCAGACGTATCCGTCATAGCCCCTACGGTATCGGTAGTACTAAGAGCGAAGTCCAGATCGCCTTTTAGTGGTACAGAAGACTGAATTTGTAAATCATTGATTTGCTCAGGGGTGATACCAGTTATGGTATAGCTGTTAGCGGCATCATCCCACACGGCAGTCAACATTTCACCTGTACTTTTTACTCTAAAGCGTAAGACATCATCGGTCAAGCTAACGCCATTATCAGTGATGGCTATATTAACAGTCTCACTACCATCCGTGTCTTGCATAACTGCGTTTAGATTAAGTGTGGTCCACTTACCCTGATTACCGAGGATAGTAGAAGGATTAGCTGTTACCCCATCAGCGACTGGCGTCACATCGAGATCAATCACTAGAGGATCACTGATCATACCGCTGTCATTAACCACCTTCATCTCGATCCCTGTTACTTTATCGCTGCTATTTTCAGGTGGCATAATGAATATATTAGGCGTTTCACCCGCTGCGCCACTGTTAATATTATTCAGTTTAGAGGTGTCGATAGACCATGAGTTATTACCACCAGAATTACCATTATTGCTTGCCAACACTGTATCACCATTAGTATCAGTATAATAAACTAGATAGCCATTAGGGATATTGTCTAAGGTAATAGCGCTTGCCATATCACCTTCATCGATATTGGAGATTTTATAATCGATAGCAATCATGCTATCTTCGTCACCAATAGCTGTGGCTATTGACTCACCACTATTACTAGTGATATCTAGATTATCCGGCTGCGCTGAGACTTCAACGGTATATTCATGCTCATAGGTTAGCGTACCACTGTCATATCCTGCCTCATCTGTCGTTTCTTTGTGAGCAGCTTTTACGGTGATAGTGGCATTACCATCGGCGTTTTCGGCAGGCGTATATTTGACCGTAACGCTATCAGGAGAGTTAGTACCAACCTCTAGCTCATAGTAAGTGCCAGCAGGAATATCACCGACTTCGTTATCATTCAATACCACCTCGTTTAGGGGATTACCATTGGCATCAGTCAGCACTCCAGCAGGACCAGTACCTGTCAATAAACTAGATTCATCTACTTGAATATAGAGCTTGCCATTGATTAGTAGGACGTAATCACCATCAGCACTGTTTTTTAGGTTGATATTGATATCGATGCTAGTATCTTCATCCGTTGCCACCGTGGTTGATTTGCCATCAGCATCCATAGGATCAGTAACTGGCTTGATTTCGACATTGACGTCACTGACCTGCTCCCTTTCCTCGCCACCATCTTTATCCAAGACGGTAAAGTTGGCATTAAAGGTAAAATCTTGGGTGCCATCTGTCACGTTGGTACTAAAGTCTTTCGGCGGAGTCACTGTCACTCCATTAAGTGCTGCTTCTGGATTAAGATTACTGGCATCATTCACGCTAATAATCCATTTACCACCAATCTGCTGCACACTCACCGCTGGATTGGTACTCTCTAATACAGTACCTGTTGGCAAATCAGTCAATGAGAAAGTATAGGAGTCGACAGTATCAGCGGTCGCAGGGTTCAGAGTCGCATCTAATATATCGCCAAGAGTGAAACCAGTATCCTCTAATTGTGCTGGTATTTCTACCTTACTAGTAAAGCTATCTATTAAGTCAGGCTTGACAGGCGCATCACCCCCGCCCGTTCTGTCTAAGGTAATCTCAAAGTTCCCCTCTACACGCGCTTCGCTACCGTCACTACCTTGACCATTAATATCCTGCGTAATACCCGTCACTTTAATATTGAAAGAACCTTTAGGTATATTGACCGTGCTGTCATTACGCTCAAGCACTAACTCATAAGTCGGCGCCATAGTAATGATGACTGGGTCATTGGGCACATCAACGTACCAGATACCATCTGATAAGATACCACCCACTACATTCAGACCCTCTGGAACATCAGTAACTTCTAGGCGAGTAAAGCTCTCTGAGCCATCTTGGTCAGGTGACGATAGTGATACGGTGACAGAAGCAGTATTATCCGTACCGCTATTATTAATAGTGTCATCTGTCACATCCAAGGTCATGCTTGGTGCATCAGTGACCGCTTGGAAGGTCACATCTACCACTGCACTGCCTGTGTTAGATGTGCTAATCTCTGAACCATCAGTCAGTTCAGTGGTGTCAGTATAAGTGTAGTCAAATTCTATACTGACATCATCATCGCTATGGCGTTTATCGTCATCGTACATAATTTCGATTGTTTGATCGGGCGTAAATTTCAAAGTTGGTGGTGGATTAGTCGTTAAGTCCACTTCAATACCGTCGACACGTAAAATGAAGTCTTTAGCCATTAGATCAGTTACTGATAGTGTGATACTCTCAAGTGATTCTGTTCCTGTCGCTGAGTCACCCTTATCTGTCGTTGTAAAGGCCGATTCAAAGTCCATGGTCGCCCATAGATCTTCAGTAGCAACGACTTGAGGATCATTCATATTGCCATCAGCAGCATCAGGGGTCACTAGAATAGAAACGTCTTTACCATCATGAGTCACACTGTCACCAGATACTGTCTCTGTCGTGGTACCCGTGATCGTAAAGTTAATTTCACCAGCGAAGTTATCTGGTGTCTTTAATTGTGCAGTATTATTCTGTAGCGCCTCTAGGGTCACTGACCATACTCGATCAGAACCACTGCCACCTAAGAAGGTAACCCCTGCACCAGTTAAGTTGAAACCAGTAGGTAAGTTTTCAACTCGATACACTATCTGCTCAACAGCTGGGCTATCACCATCATATGCCTCGATATCCGCAACAGTAGCAAATAGGCTGGATAAGGCAATCTGATGGTTGCCCGTACTATCTAGCGTTGCCTCGTCAGTGACATAAGTATAGTCCTTACCATTGATAAGAGCTGTGCCGGTTGCCAATTTGTCATTTATTATCAGATCTGCCTTGCCAATGACCTTAACAGGTAGGTTGAGCATAGGACTTGCAGCACCGGTAGTTCCACCCTCTTGACTTACTGCCTGTACTTTTAGATTTACCGTACCGCTGAAGTTCTCGGCAGGCACAAAGTACAACCCAGTTACGCTATTATTGTAATCTTCAATCACTACCGTACCACCAGTAGTATCAAGTAAGAGTGTATCACCGTCTTTATTGGTGTAATAAAGCTGCCCATCTGCTGGTATCTCTGAGATGGTCACATCATAAGTCTCAGACCCGTCGTTATCACGCGAGCTTGGGCGGATATTGAGTACAATGCCGTCGGTAGGAATGACGTCAGTTGTCATGTCCGCAGCAGTATCACGATTATTACCACCGTTTATCGCCTGATCTTCGACCCCTTCGGCAGGATCAACAGCTAAAGTGGCTGGGTCGGCTACGCCTTTAACTTCAAAGGTTAAGTAACTTTCGCCACTGATGGCTTCATCTTTTGCGCCACCATCTTCGTCAACATCAACCGTTTTTGCCTCAACTTTTACTGCTGTCTCAGCACCACTGGTAAGGTTATAGTCGCTATAGTCTTGCGGCGGGGTCACTGTAACTGTATCTAAATACTCCATCGGGATATCGACACCGTTGCCGTTATCAGTCAGGCTAACTAAACCATTGCCGTCATTATAAGTAAATACCGCACCTTCAACTGAAGTGAAGCCGCTGTCACTCTTATTACCAAATGTCATATGAGCGAAAGTTTGTTCAGAGGTGTCCTGATTATTCCAATAGCCTTTTAGGTCAAACCCATCACTATTAAGATCAAATGCTGCATCTTCATTAGCGTTGGCTGCGTAAGTATGACTTGGATTGATGGTAAGGTCATCTATGGCATCACTATCACTACGTCCTCCAACGACTTCAGCAACGGGCGTTACGACTACCGTTTGCGTTAAATCTTGACTACCTGTTGCTGGTAGATCAATACCACCATCATCATCCGGATCTACCGTAGTTACTGTGAAGGTAAAATCAGCATCTCTGGATGAGTGTGCAGGCGGTGTAATAGAGAAGTCTTCCAAATAAGCATCTAAATCAGCATTATCTGCCGGCGTAATACCACTGATAATAATCGGTGTCCCGCCACTGCTACCTACTGTCGTTGTCCCTGCACTGTCCTTATAAGTCCAGCCTTCAGGTAAAACAAACTGTATCGTTGTAATGGTTTCTGGTAATAGACCGTTATCATCTTGTTTGTCCTGCACGGTAAAGCCAAATTTATCAAGGGTGACAACTGTGTCTTCTTTGGTTTCAACACCTTTATTAACAAGCTCAACTTGACCAGCTACTGGGGTGACGGTTAGGTCTACTTTGACGGTACCGATAAGATCTACAGATGTATTTTTAATAGCCGAATCAGGGTCATGGTCCTGAGTATATAGCGATATTTCTACACCATTCATATCTAGGGAATCAAACTTCCCAGTTTGAATAGTGATTTTAGGCTCTGAGTTACCACTGACTACAAAATCAGTAGAAGTTAAGCCAGCATTAATACCGATCAATACCTGACCATTCTCATCGGCGATGAATGGGGGAAGCGGCTCAGAGCTGCCAGCAGGTGTGAAATTAATAATGGCGCCAGGGACTAGACCTGTAATCACAAAGCCATAAGTCTCAGCATCGCCTTTAGCGGCATTACCTACTAAATCTCCAAATGTTGTGGTTATTGGTAACTCAATAGATTCACCTTCTTTAAGAGTTACGGTTAAAGTATCCCCAACAACTTCACTTTGATCATAACCAAACTTACTAGCATCATCTCCAGCGTCATGAGGGTTATCTGGATCATTAGGGTCGTTTTTATCTACGCTATCAGTGACGGCTTGGACATCAACCTCAATTTTAACTGTGCTAGTTGCACCCGCCACATCAACACCACCTACCTGTGCAACATTGCCGTTACTATCCATTTCATACTCAGTAACTGACATATCAAAAGATATATTAGTAGCATCGTTTGCAGGTGGCGTTAATGTGATTCCTTGAAAGTCTTCGCTAGTCATACTGGCAGTAGGTGTACCGTCAGCAACCAAAGACCCCGTATCAGTCAGCTGAATAACGATATTACCGTCTGCATTTGGAGTAAGAATATTACCTGAACCATCTTTTAACACTGCGCCTGCTGGAATATCGGATAAAGTGATGTAGCCAAGACGCTCAGGCGTATCATTGTCACTGCTCGTATCAAGATCAGTGCTATCGGTGATCGTAGGTACTTTTAGACCTAGTAAAACGGAGGTGTCTTCTTTGGTCTCGACTGAAACATCCTTTAACCCAGGGACATCTGATACTGGGTTGACGGTGATGGTTAGGGTCTCTGATCCTGTTTGTTGGGTAGTCGCATCAGGGCCATTCGAGACGTTAATAGTAATATCTGGTACTTGGCCACTATAATTGTCAGCAGGCACAAAAGTATAGCTGCCATCGCTATTAACCGTAATGTTACCAATAGAGTTTGTACCGTCAACTAAGATATCGCTACTTTCACCTGCATTTTTGGTTATCGTTGTACCATCAGCAAGCTCAAAAGTATAACTGTCAACAGTAAGCTCTTCATCATCATCAGCATCGGGAGTACCATTTTCGAAAATATTATCCGATATGTCAGTATCTTCTGGTGTAAACACTTCATCATCGACCAGTACAAACTTATTATCTGTCCCAGTAATGGTTACTTCTACATAACGGATTTCACTATTACTAAGCTCATTACCGTTGCCTGCGCTATCAATACCTGCATTGTCTGAAACCTGTACGGCATAACGAATGGTGATGGTTTCGCCAGCAGGGATGAAATCAAGCGCATTTTCTGGTGCATTAAATGTCCAGTCGGCGCTATTACCTATTCCATTGACATCACTGGGAGTACCATCTACATAGAACAAAGCCTTTAGTGCGGTTTCTTGAGGCTCGCTAAGTGTATAGCCGCTAGTGCCATTTACTGTAACAGTAGTAGAAGCACTTACGTGTTCAAGTTTTACTTGATCATTAAGGTCGATATCTTTGAAGGTTACCGTTCCAGTTTTGTTGACTACTGTATCAGGAGCTGGCTCAGAGAAGCTTTCTGAAGCAATAACATCCGTCCCAGTGACAGCATTAGTAATCACTGGTCTATCATTAGTGCCAGTGATGGTGATAGTTAAGGTTGCACTGCTGCTATCACCATCAGCGTCAGTGATGGTATAGGTAAAGGTTTCGGTTAGTTTGTCGTTAACTCCTAAAGCCTGTACTTCTGGATTATTATTAATAACATCATAGATGTAAGTGCCATTAGCATTTAGCGTTAGTTCGCCAAAATCGCCTTGAATTAGAGTCGGTGCTGTGCCATTAACTGTACTGGCAGTACTCCCAAACTCTACTGCCGTTACCATGGTTGCATCTGCACCTAAATCATCCGCTTGATCAGGAGCTGTACCTTTGATTACGTTACCAGTTGCTGTGATTTTGCCAGATGGCTGATCTACACTTACATCTTCTGTGACGCTATTCTTATCATTATTAGCATTAGGTGCGGTATCAATAATCTCAATATCTAAGGTGTCAGTGATGGTATCACCAATGCTATTGGTTAGTATTACATTAAACTGATCAACTACTGAACCAGCGCTATGATCCTCTGCATTGCCGTTTTCTGTATATTCGTAAGTGAGTTCACCTGTTGCTGCGTTGTAGTTAGTGATTACCAGCTTACCTAAACTAGTATTAATAGTGACCGATGTATTGGAAGCATTAGTAACGTCTAGACCGCCAACAGTTAGATCGGTGACGCTTTGTGGGTTGGTGATATTAATGGTGCCAGTTATTGTGTTACCCGTACCTTCGATGACGCTGTTGTCAGCAGGTGTTAATGCTACGTCTTCATCGACGATATCGATAGTTGGTGGTACGTCATTATCAATAATCGTACCAGTGGCAGTGCCCTGGGTTGGACTGACCGTAGCAAAGTCATCATCGGTGCTGATATCGAACACTAGGTCTTCGCTGTTCTCGAAGATGTCATCGTCTTTGGCGGTGACGGTGATGACTGGGGTAAAGCTGCTACCTGCTGGAATAGTCACGGTGCCAGTAGCTAAGAAGTCAGCTATCTCTTGTGTATCGGTGATGACCACATCAGGGCCGCCCTCAACGGTGTAAGAGATTTGATCAATGTCATCAGCATCTACGGTAGTGCCTGTGCCAAGGTTGACCGTGACGACGGTGTCAAAGTTGCTGACATTGTCTTGAGAGATGGTGAATTCTAAGGTGTCATTGCCCGTCTCGCCTTCAACGGCTGACGGTTCTGTAGCAATGATACTAACAACTGGTTTGTCGCCATCGGTGGTGCTGCCGTCATTAGGGTTGCCATTGTCTTCATCTAAGATGGTACCAGTGGCAGTGCCCTGGGTTGGACTGACCGTAGCAAAGTCATCATCGGTGCTGATATCGAACACTAGGTCTTCGCTGTTCTCGAAGATGTCATCGTCTTTGGCGGTGACGGTGATGACTGGGGTAAAGCTGCTACCTGCTGGAATAGTCACGGTGCCAGTAGCTAAGAAGTCAGCTATCTCTTGTGTATCGGTGATGACCACATCAGGGCCGCCCTCAACGGTGTAAGAGATTTGATCAATGTCATCAGCATCTACGGTAGTGCCTGTGCCAAGGTTGACCGTGACGACGGTGTCAAAGTTGCTGACATTGTCTTGAGAGATGGTGAATTCTAAGGTGTCATTGCCCGTCTCGCCTTCAACGGCTTGTGGTTTGGTTGCAATAATGCCAACCAAAGGTTTGTCGTCACCCACTGACGGATCATTAGGATCAACTGGTGTTTTACCGTCTGTGGTACCATCGTCATAGATTGTGGTATTGACGCTGTTTTCAGGACCAATTGTTGCGTTACCTGAAGTAATATCAGTAACGGTAACGGTAAAGTTCTCAGGGCCTTCAAATAGGTTGTCGTCCACAATCGGTACTTTGATGTCAACAGAGGTTTGACCCGCTGGAATCGTCACGTCTTGAGTGACAGGAGCGGTATAGTCAGCTGAACCCTCGGTACTGCCATCACTAATCGTGATAGTAACCACAGTGTCTTCCGTGCTTGGGTTGCTAATGCTAACCGTATAAGTCGCTTCATTAGCACTGCCATCAGCCGCGGTTTCATTCAAGCTTTTGGTGCCACTAATACTCACTATTCCTGGATAATCAACGGTGATCGTCGCTTGGTTAGATTTCTCACCTGTTTTATCAGACACCACATAATCCACTGGCGTTGGATCCGCTGTAAAGCCTGCTTCTGGCGTAAAGGTCACTTTGCCTGTACTGCCATCAACTGACCAAGTACCTTCGCCATCTACTACTACATTGGTGACTTCATTACCTGTTACAGGGTCGATTAGCTTGACTGTCGTTGGGTCTAAGTCGTTTTCAGGATCGCTGTCATTCGCTACTACGTCGATGATAACAGGCTGACCTGTTTCACCTTTGACTGTATCGTTTTCAGCTACTGGTGCCTCATTAACAGGAGGAGTGGTTGACGAGCTATTACTACTGCTACCAGCTACTATACCTATCAGTCCTAGACCAGCAGCAGCAGGCATCCACCAAGGTATAGCAGCAGCATACTCTTGGCCACCCAAAGCCTGCCCTTCAACCGCACCTTCTTCTAACTGCGTTACATAGTCATAGGTTTCGCCAGTGTCTGGTATATAATAATAATACTCTCCATCTTCAGAAATTCCAAGCAGCGCACTATCTGCATTATCGTAGAAACCTTCTATAATAAGGTCACTCTCTTTACCGTCTTCTTCAAATGAGACGTGTAAATCATTTTTCAAACGTTTAGTGATAATGTGGTTTGGTGCACGGCCTATAGCAGTATCATGAAACTCGTAATTCACTTTATCCATAGCTGTGATAATTGTAGGCTTTCCATTCTTAATCACTACTTGTACTTGATCTATGGTCTTAGTCGCATCATTGGTTTTCACTGTAATCGTATTCATTTTCTTACCTTCTATTTTTTCAAGTCAAATAATACAGATTGGCATATATTCATATTAAGCAGCTTTATTTGCCCGCAGATAGCATTATTAGTTATTTATGTACGCGCTCTTCAACTACGGCAACAACTCGACGATTGAGCTGGCGACCTTCTACAGTATCATTGCTTGCTCTCGGCTGCGACTCCCCATAGCCAACTGCATTTAAGCGCTCAACTGCCATACCGAATTGAGTAATTAACACCTCTTTTACTGCGTTTACTCGGCGTTGGGATAGGGCCTGATTATAAGCATCTTTACCGCGATTATCGGTATGACCTTCTATAACCACAACTGTGTTGGGGTACTTTTTCATAAATTCTGCTACTTCAATGATTTTTGAGTAATATTCTGGACGCACGATAGCTTTATCGGTTTCGAATAATACTTCAAGATCAATAACAATCTTTTCGGTTAAAACTGGCGGTTGCGTTTCTACAATAACTGGAGATACAATTTTGAGTTCTTCAGATACGATAGGTAGTGCACAGTTTGGAATAACTCGACTGACTTGATGATTTTGATAACGCTTATTAGCTAGGAATGTTAATGCACTTTCAGAGGTAATTTGCTTTAAGGTACTTTGTCCTTCTTTATTCATACTAATATGAAAAAAATAAGTTTGACCACCTGTTAGCTCATAGTCTTGTTTATCTGCTAATAAATTATTATTTTTAAAACCTGTTGCATGAGCACTTAGCTGATTCGTACCAACACATGAGTTAACAACAGTATAGTTGTCGGCATGTAAACTGACTTGGAATCTATTATTGACAGAAACATTAGCACTTGTTTGTTCAGAATAATCATCATTACTTCGAATGAATACTAACCGAGTTTTGTCTTTAGCGACTTCTTTTTCTAACACTTCGTTGATATCGGCTTTGACTTGATTGTTCCACACAACACCATCGACACGACGTGTGTCTCCTTCGTTTTGGACACCACTAACGGTAATACAAGAAGACATACCGAATAAGGTGATTGGGACAATCATAGCAATAATATTTCTCTTAACTACTTTCTTCATAGTATTATCCTGACTTCTAGCATTATTTAGTGGTTGATATTTTTTAATTAGAGATGATGTAAATCAAAGTTTTAATAATTTTTTATGAAATCTTATAAGCTTCACTCTAGTCATGTCTTTATCGTATCTTTACTATAATTATATTACATGATTTCAGTAACTTTCTGTAACCGCTCATACCTTGTTTCCGACCACTTATCAAACTCAGTCGTAATGACTTGTATAAATCACTTGAAAATTTCTTGGCAGTATATAGAAGATACTATTACTGAATATTTTGTAAACATAAATTAACTCTTAAGCGAACACGGCAACATAATACTGACCCAAAATGCAACATAACAACCGAGAAACTTGAAATCATCAAATATGATAATGGAGCTCATGTGAATCATACTTTTCATTTATGATGCAAGTAGACCTTTTTAGCATCAGAAGACCATTAAAAAAGCCACTTAAAGCTAAGTGGCTTTTTTAATGGTTTGAGCTATGCTTCAATTTTAGTACACCAAGCCGGCCCTGATATGAAGATACTACCTATATAAGTAGCCAATTTAAATTATCGCTCTACATGAATAGTAAGGTTTTGATAGGTTTTCGGTGTCATACCGAACCAAATTTTGAAAGCTTTGAAAAACTGACTATGAGATTTGTAGCCTAGTAAATGTGCAACATCCGTTGTTGATAATTTTTTTTCTATCAAATACAATTTGGCTAGTCGCTTTCTAATGTCCTCTAAAATCTCTTGGAATGAAGTACCCTCTTCACTAAGCCTCCTTTGTAGAGTACTCACACTCAGATTCATTGAAGTTGCTACATGAGTACGAGTTGGTGGGCTTACACCCATCACTGTATCAATGATAATCTCACAGCGGTGTCTGTAACTAAGCCCAGAAAACTGTGTGGATAGCATGTTAAATAGAGGGTTAATAAAAAACCTTCTACCAAGCTCTTCTTCAGAGTTTATCAATAAGCCCATGGCATTTTTATAGTGCTCTCTACACTTTAGGTCATATATTAAACTCGTTGTACTAGTAAGCTCAACAGGCACACCAAAGATAGATTGATAGTATTCTAATTCATAGGATGTCTTCCGATGTGCAACAGTTACTCTTTTTAATACACCAGGGCAAAAATCCTCTACGATTCTATAAAATAATACCATAGCACCATCAATTTGATTTTTATTCATAATTTCTGGTGCACTGGATATAAAGTCAAATCGAACCAAGCCTCTTTCTGCAATGAGTTTAAGATTGATAGACTGTGTAATCATAAAGAAAAAATGAAACACGATTCGGCTAACTAATAAGAAAGGCAATTCATTATTGGTATTGGAAAAAGGTCTTAAACATTCACTAATGGCTTTATAAAAAGGCAAAGATTCAATATTTACCAGCATGTTTAAATTTAAGCCTAAATAATTATCTTGTAGTGCATCAGATAAGGCTTGAACTTCCTTAATGACCTCTGCTGTAGGCACTCTTTCACCTTGATAATCGTCCAAAGATAAAAAGACCGCTGCAATTTTAGGGATGTCTTTTTCACGGTTTCTATCGAATAGGTATAAAGCGGCTGCTTCTCTTATGGCAAACAGTATACTTTTATGTGTACTTTTTTCAGCTTCTATCATTTTTCTCAACTCAATTACGATCAACGGTTACTTATTTTTGCTGACCTTCAAATGAATAGAATAAAAGGAGTTATTCTAGATAACTGGTTCAAACATGGAGATTTTACTACGCTTAAGCTAGCTGAGCTTCCTACTATTCTAGCTATGTGTTGTGCAAAAATTAGTTCAATTAATTTATCTATTTAGAAAAATCTATCTAACAATTTATATTAACTCAAATAATTAATCATTACGAGTTTTATTGAACCAATCTACCCACTCAAGGGTTGCCAGTTCAACATCGTTCACACCAGTCCAGCTCTCCTTTAGATACTCAATCACCTCAGACTTATAGAGTCCATTGACCGTTTCAGCCAGTGCATTGTCGTATGAATCGCCTGTTGTACCAACAGAAGCAATTACGCCAGAGTCCGTCATCTTATCGGTATAGCGAATAGATAAGTACTGAACGCCTCGATCACTATGATGAATCACGTCTTTGGGATTATTTCTATCTGTTATCGCTTGATTTAATGCTGCCATTACCATATCAGTGTTCATACGATTCGATACTTTCCAGCCGACAATAGCGCGAGCAAATGCATCGATGATAAAAGCGGTATAAACCCAGCCGCTCAATGTCTTGATATAAGTAAAATCTGCAACCCACAGCTGATTAGGACGATAGGCATTAAAGTTACGATTGACCAAGTCGTCAGCACGCTTTTGATCATCACGGCTGTTGGTGGTAATCTTACCCTTACCGCGCCAGACACCTTTTAAGCCGTGCTGTCTCATTAAGCGCTCTACGGTGCAGCGTGCGATATAAATGCCATCTGCCTTCATCTGCCGCCAGACTTTGCGAGCACCATAACGGCATTTGCTGACCTGCCAGATGCGTCTGATTTCACTGAGGTAAAAGTCGTCATGCTGACTGCGCAGTGAACGCTTTTCAGGGCAGCACTCTAGGTCTTGAGCACGATAATAAGTTGACGGGGCAATCGGTAGTACTCTACAAATCAGCTCGATCCCATAACTACCTCTATAGTCATCAATAAACTGAACCATTATCTGGGTGGACGGCCCTTCTCCGCCTGGGCGAAAAAAGCCGCAGCCTTTCTGATGATTTCATTAGCTTGTTTAAGCTCTTTATTCTCGCGTTCAAGCTCTTTGATGCGCTCTTTATCACTTTGAGCCTGCACTGAGGCGGGAATGGTTTGGTCTATGTGCTTTTTATGCCAAGATCGCAGTGTCTCAGGCGTACAGCCAATCTTTGACGCTATTGCTTGAATGGCTGACCATGTAGAAGGATAGTCGCTCGACGCTTCAATCAGCATGCGAACGGCGCGTTCTTTAATCTCAGGAGTGTAGTTTCGTGTTTTCATTGTCGTATTCTCTCAGAATGTTGAGTCTCCGACAATCCCGGGGCGGTTCACCTTTCGACCCAGTTGCTTTTATCTAGGCTTGGAATTGACAAACGTATCAATCCTGAGCAATCCTTTATCCAATACCAATAAGATCTCTTATGATTCGTAAAAACCCATCCGGCGACCTTCCTATCATCGATCAAACAGCCTATGTCGACCAAACCGCTATTATTTGTGGCAAAGTTATGATTGATGCTAATGTCCTTATTCGCCTGACCCCTACCCTGCTGTTAATCCCGTAGACTTAAACTTGGGAGATTCTGATCAGACAACTGGCGGAAGTTTTTTAGGTATACCTCACTGGAACCCATTAACAGACCACTCAAAATAGAATGTTATCGTGGAACTGCTTATGTTAGATCACTGAATTGATTGTACTTATTACAGCTTATTCGAATACTTTCTTGCTGTCATAGCAGACTTGAAAAATATGATGTTTATCATAAAACCAACTCATAACTCGTACTACGCCCAGAAGCCTCAGACTTTTTCAGCATCCCCTTCTCTATCAAATCATTGATATCTCTTAGTGCTGTGTCTATAGAACACTTAGTCTTCACTGACCATTTCTTCGTAGTTAGTTTGCCATAAAAGTCCGTTAGCAAAATATTGAGCATAGTGACTTGTCTGGTGTTCAAAGCATGCTGTCGATGGGTTTGCCAAAAACTCGCTTTATGAATAATTTTATCTGTGGTCATTTGAGCAGTAATAAGTGCTTGTTCTAGTGTTTGTAGAAACCAGACCAACCAATTCGTGATATCAGTATCGCCTTTTTGCGTGCGCTCCAGTATTTTGTAGTATTCATTGCGCTGTTTAAGAATCTGCGCTGACATACTATAAAAGCGCTGGGCACTGTTATCGCTTTGCGCTAGCATTCGTTCTGTGATTGCTCGTGTTAGTCGTCCATTTCCATCATCAAATGGATGCAAAGTCACAAACCATAAATGAGCAATACCTGCTTTTATGACCAAATCTATATCGTCTTGCTCATTTGACGAAGTATTAAACCACAATAAAAATTTGTCTAACTCATCTGGCAACCTATTCGCACTCGGGGCAACAAAATGAACCCGCTCGCGACCATACCCACCAGACACTACTTGCATTGGCCCTTTACTATCATCACGGATACTACCTGCTTGAATGCGATATAGCCCACTATATCCATCTGGAAATAATGCTCGATGCCATCCAAGTAAATCATCTAACAATAGCGGCTGTTGATAACGATAGGTAGCACTTAGCATCATCTCTACCACTACATCGATCTCACGAGTAGTGGTTGGCATACTGGCGTTATCTAACCCTAAATGCCGCGCAACTGAGGAATGCACTTGCTCGTTATTTAGCGTCTCACCTTCTATTTCAGAAGTTTTTATAATCTCCAAGGTCACCGCATCTAACTGTGCCTCAACATTCAGATCAAACCCTATTGTTAGCAGCTTTCCTAGTAAATGGCCTTGTAATATCCGCACACGACTCACCAATGGCAATAGTTTTTTATCTGACCATTGCCACTCAGTCCAGTCTTTATTTTCATGAATATAGGTAATATGCTTCATATTTTTCTCAGTTATATGCAGGGATTAAAAACCCTAATCTCCTTATATTATGCAGAAAAAAAACAAATAAGACAATTCATGCTAATTGAAAGAAGAAGAAAGCACCTTGAAAAACAGAATTAAAGAAGAGTATTTTGGATAGAAAACGCACTGATTTTGTCATAACCGAAGCTAAAGTGGAGGTAAAAATACTATAAAATTATAGTGCCCAAATACGTGCTAAACTTTATCTTATACTCATTCACCTTGCCCTTTTTTAAATATAGAATAGATAAAAGCCAATAGAATCAATACATGTAAGATAATGTCATATCATAATATTTGGTTGACCTACCTTGACATGGTAGGTTACCTATGCTATCAATCCTGTAGAAACTAGCTTGAGAGAGTCTAACTAACCAACTGGACAGTAAAATTCAAACCCCTAGCAAGTTTGTTCACAAGGCAACCTCGTAATTTGTACTACGCCCAGAAGCATCATATTTTTCCAACATCCCCTTCTCTATCAAGTCATTGATACTTCGTAGTACTGGGTCTATAGAACACTTGGTCATCACTGCCCATTTCTTAGTACTCAGCTTGCAATAAAAATCAGTGAATAAAGTATGACCTCTACCGTCAAATTCGTAGATTTAAACCTGAGATAATATTGATTTTAATAGGTACAAATACGATACTGGATATATTTCTAAGGTTTTGCCCTTCTCTCCCGAAATGGATATTGAATTTCCTATATAATGTGAACCATCTCTTTGTTGATAACCCCTTTAATTTAGGCTTTTTTCTTAGTAAAAAAATGCTTCTTATCAGGTAAAACGGTGCTTTATGTTTAACGCTTCCTCAACTCGTTTAAATAAATACATCAGCGAAAGCGGTATTTGCTCCAGGCGAGACGCTGACCGCTTTGTTGAACAAGGTAATGTATACATCAATGGTAAGCGCGGTCAAGTAGGCGATCAAGTGGTTGCTGGAGATACGGTAAAAGTCAACGGGCAACTCATTGAGCCGAGAGAGGCGGATGATTTTGTTTTTATTGTCTTGAATAAACCCGTGGGTATTGTGAGCACTACGGAAGCTTCAGAAAAAGATAATATTGTTGATTTCGTTAGACATAGTACACGTATTTTTCCGATTGGACGTTTGGATAAAGACTCTCAAGGTTTAATCTTTTTGACCAGTAATGGTGATCTGGTTAATAAGGTACTTCGTGCTGGTAATAACCACGAGAAAGAATATTTGGTGACGGTGAACAAGCCGATAACAGATAGTTTTATTGAGGGTTTAGCTGGTGGCGTGCCAATGCTTGGGAAGATGACCAAGAAATGTCCAGTTACTAAGGTGGCACCCACCGTGTTTAACATCACGCTAGTGCAGGGTTTAAACCGTCAAATTCGTCGTATGTGTGAGCATTTTGGCTATGAAGTGGTGAAGCTTGAGCGTACGCGGATTATGAATGTCAGTCTTAAAGGTACTCCCGTTGGAGACTGGCGAGATTTAACCGAAAAAGAGTTGTCTGTTTTACTTAAGTCCATAGAAGGTTCTTCTTCAGATGCCAGTAATCCGGGCAAGAAATCTCGTAATGCGCCACGAAAAAATGCTCGTACTGATGATTCATTAAAGACAAAAACGTCTTCGAAATCAGCGGGGGCAGCAAAGGGCAATAAAAAACACGCCAAGGATGATGCTAGAAAACCAGCGGGTTCTAAAGGTAAAGATAGACGTCCTTTTGGTAATAGCAAGAAGGCTGTAGGCAATGGCAAACCTGCTGCAAATGGTAAGCGCCCTGCAAAAGGTCGAAGTTCTAAGCGGTAGTGCAACCATAGATTGATGGTTAATGGTTAGCTAATTAGGATAGCTGATAAAAGATTCTGCACAAAAAGCCAGACAATTTCAGTTGTCTGGCTTTTTGTTGCCTGCAGATTTTCTCAACCAAATAATTTTTATTATAAATTCAACTCATAACTCGTACTAAACACTGAGGCTTGAAATTCTTGCGGCATCCCCTGCTCTATTAAGTCATTAATCTCTCTTAATGCGGTATCGATAGAACATTTGGTCATAATTGCTGCAGTGCAGCCATACTATAAAATCGTTGGCTACTATCATCGCTTTGTACCAAGACTCTCTCAGTAATCTCTCGTTAATTTCACGAAGTACCGTTGGTATGGGCGGACTAAAAATAGCAAAGTCTAAGACAGTTAGCAGATGTCATTATTTAAAAATTCGATTATAGTAGATATCGAATCATACATTTAAAAGTTGAGGACAAAATAATGAAGACACTAAGTTTATGTATTGCAGCAGGACTGGGTTTAAGTGCTTGTGCTGGTGGAATGACAGGGAACACGGGTCAAAACAACAATGTCAATGGCATCGTCACTCAATACCCTGTTGAGACTGCCATGCTCAACATCTATACCAAACAACGCAGTGATAAATTAGTTGCAGTTGTCGGCAGTCAAAGCGTGTCAGCAGAGATTCAAGTGACGCCTAAAGGCAGTATGGTATTTAATAATAAGTCTGTACAAGGTACCGAAATAAACACCATCAATAAGATGAATAATCAAATCACCAATCAATCAGTCGCTATCAATTACTTCACCCTGAATCCACTGATATTCCATGGTTTTACAGACGGTACAGGTAAATACTCACTATCTAACCAGACGACCACCATTCCTAAAATGGCGACGGTGGGCGCTTCTAGTAAGCTACTGATGGAAAATGTCTATGCCGATAGCAGTATGCGTAACAAGATAGGGACTTATAACCAAGACTGGTCTTTGTCGCGTGATACGAATAATACCGCATGGTTCTGTATAGAAACCTCAGGCAATCTATTACTCAGTTTTGACCCTGCAGGTACTTCATCAGAATGCTACAAAATCAATGCCAAAGGCGATATCTTAGCAAGCAAAGTGACACTGAGCCAGCCTAGTAGTAATGGTAGTACTAAGACGGTTACTTTAAACAGTCAGTAGTTATTATCATGGTGACATGCCCTTTATCATATAGCCTTGTTACATAGCTTTCGTCACATAGCAGTTGTTACATAACAACGAAACAAAAAAATAGCGCCTAGTATGGGCGCTATTTTTATATCAGTAAGCTGAACGATTAAGAACGATGTCCATGAGTATACTTAGCTTGATATTTGCTTTTTGCTTTGAGATGAGCCGCTGGTTTTTTTGATTGATGCTTTGACACTACTGCCTTTTTTTTAACATGCTGATGTTTATTATCAAACTTTGCATTGACCTTTTGATGCTTCACTTGAGCAACATGATGTTTAACAATTTGCGGCGCAGCACTTGCTTGGCTAACCATTGTGAAGCAAGCAGTAATGGCTAGCATTGAACTTATCATTATTTTTTTCATTATTTTTTCTCGTATAAAGTCATATTAGTTATGAGGTGTGGTTGAAACTGCCTTACTCAATATCAAGTAAAGCATTCACGTGATAAAAAGTATCGTGATAAAAATTTTCTCTATCGACAACGAGAATGATAAATGATTCAAACGTTAAGTAGATTTATGAAGATTAAAGAAAGGTAACCTTAATGAGGCAAGGTTTCTTAAGTGGTACGCTATAAGCGTCATATTGGCGCTTTTCTAGACGGACAAGTAATAGCGAATGAAAAGATATCTTATATATAAATTAGGATGACTGGCTTTGGCATATTTTTTATAAAACGTAGACGTTGTCACGATACTTTCATTTTCACCCTATAAAATGCGTTGATTATTCAAAGCCATTGACGATATGCCGCATCACAATAAAGACTTTTAAAGAGTAAATACCAAACTAAGTAGGCTAGATAAGTATTCTGCAAGGGTCGTTGGCATATGGATTTTTTTAAAGTAGCCAACTGATGGCCTTCTGAATAGTAATTTTGAAATAACTGAGAATCGATGTAATGAACCATTACTTATGTTTGACAGATTATGAAAAAAACTTGATTGATAGTGCTTTGCTCATTCTGATGAAAAAAAACATCCAATATAGCGATCAATCAAAAGAAAACTCAGTGCAGCAATACTATCAAGATTTTAATCTCACACTTTTTGAGCTATGTGCAAAAATAAAAGCACCTGATTTTGATAAGCAAATGGATTTATCCTCAAGAGAAATCAAAGCAATTAAAAAAGCCCTAACATCACTGTACAACCGTATCTATCAAAGAACCCTTAAGGATATAGAGGGCAATCAAGAAGATCACTATAAGAGCTGTAAATTACAGATTATAGAATTAGAGAGAAAAATCGATATTATCGAGAAAAACAATATAGAGAGCAATAGTTGTTAAATTGTTCTCTTTTACCGAAAAATTTCACTATTTTTAAGTCGCTACCACCATCAACATTGGTCACGTAAAACAAAAAATCGCACTCCGCATTACATTAGCCGATCTTTTCCGCTGGGTTTTATTAGCTCTTTCCCATTTGCTTGGTTATCGTCTAGCTACTTCAGTCATATAGTCTTCTCAGTACAAGATGAATAGGTACAGCAAAGGATAATACGGCAAATAGCAGGCTGAGCAAACATGACGACGCTGTGACCGATTTCTCTAGAATGCCCGATATATCTCTATACAAGACTTGTAAAGAGCATACCCCTTGTCTTAGAATGGCATTGTTAATGATAATGTCTATTTTGTTAAGTATTCTTTCTAAAATGCTTTAAACTGACGTTTCAAGTTAGCACACCTTCTTACTTATAAATGTTACCTATGCATCATCAGCATAGTAGTAATACGATGACCCTATCATGTCTACTAAGCGCCGTAAGCTTGTTTTACGATATTCATCACCGGTAACGATGTGGTTCGGCATGTTGGTCGCATGTTTTGCTTGGATCATGCACATCACGCTGTTGCTCACACCTCTATGGGATGATAATGCCCACTTAGGTCATGGTATCTGTGCAGAGCTTGCACCGATTGTATCGGCAGCTAAGCAGTATGAGCAAATACAGACTGATATTGCGCAAACGAATCACAACATACCCATTGATAGTGCCGCTCGTCATTTACTTCATCATAATGCATCCCTATCTTTAGCATCGCCTGCGACCGTTGAGCCAATCATAACGGTTGACGCAGCACCTTCACAGGAAGCCTTATATAGCAAAGATAAGGTTGCAAGCTCTGAATCTAACCCTGATGCCGTAAAATACACTGGCTGTGACCTTTGCACTGCCATGTCTGCGGCACTATTGCCAGTCGCTTTTACACATACTGACTCGGCTTTGATTGAGCTGTCTACTGTCTCAGTCACGTTTTTGTATCACTCACATACCTATTCTCCTAGTAATTTTTTACGACCCCTCGCACGCGCTCCTCCAGTCACACCCACATAACTATCTACATTTATAGTCCAATATTTTTAGGGCGTGTCCTCATTTTAAAAATGGTGATAAACATGAGATAAATTGCCGTCAAACAAGGAAAGTAGCGCAAATAATATCGAGATATTAATAAGCTATTTGATGATGTTTGGCAAAATTTAGCCATTTTTAGCCCATTTCAAAAGTAATCGATTGAATTGAGGACACGCCTTAGAGCATTAGTGACAATGCTCTCAATCAACGCGCTCATTTGACGCTCTGATTGAGGCACTTGTATGCGTTTGCCTAAAACATTGCGCTCAAAACTGTGCTCATAATATTGTGCTCAAAATACTATCTATTTATATCGGAAAATATTCGGCAAGTGCTTAGTCTAAGTCCATAAATGGCTTGGCTTACCTTGGCTTACATTGCCTCTTAGTAAAAACTGAATAACCGATTTCATAAAATATTTTTGCGAATTTCTAGGAAAGTAAGATGTTATCTTCATCAATGAACGCTGTACCTATTTTAAAACTAAGTGTTTTAGCTTTGTCTTTATTGCATATCAGTAGCGCTTATGCGGATTCCACAACTGTAAAGGCGCACATGCCTACTACTAATGATGAGCCACATATTCAATTGCCAGAAATCGTCGTTTATGCGACAGCAGCGGATAAGCGCTCTAGTACCAATGCACTCGGGACAGCAACCACCCTTGATCAAAAACTTCTTAACAGTAAACAAGTGGCAAGCAGTGATACGGCCACCATACTGACAAAAATACCCGGTCTAAATGTCCAAAGTGCCGGTGGTATCTCGAACTTGCCCGTGATAAGAGGCTTGGCGGACAACCGTCTGCGTATCTTAGTAGATGGCGTTGACTCAATCGCCTCCTGTCCAAACAGTATGAACTCACCCCTGTCTTATATTGCGCCAAGCGCTATAGAGAAGACCACCGTCTATGCAGGTGTGACGCCTGTGAGTGTCGGTGGTAATAGTATTGGCGGTACCATCGTCGTCGAAACAGCAGAGCCTATGTTTTCAACGGATAGCGACATATTAACTTCAGGTGAAATCGGCACATTTTATCGTAGTAATGGTGACGCTTATGGTGCCAATGTATCTACCACAGCAGCAAACGAGCAGCTTAGCCTCACCTATAAAGGCAGCTTTGCGCAGGCGGATAATTATAAAGCTGGTGGTGATTTTAAATCTTATACAGAGACAGGGAACGCTGGTAAAACCTTAGCAAAAGACGAAGTTGGTTCAACCGCCTATGAAAGCAAAAACCAGTCAGTAGATGTGGCTTATAAGAACAGCAATCATCTACTACAAGGCACTTATTTTTGGCAAAACGTCCCAAAAGAGTTATATCCAAATCAGCGGATGGACATGCTCGACAATCAGCTTGACCGCATTAATTTGCGCTACAAAAGCGAGTTAAATTGGGGACAGTTAGAAGCACAGGCCTATCATGAAGATGTCGATCACTATATGAATTTTGGGGAAGACAAACAGTTCGTGTACGGTAATGCCAAAGGTATGCCGATGTACACCAGTAGCGAGACCATCGGTGCCAATCTTAAAGGTATTATCGATCTAACCAACCAAGGCACGCTCAATATAGGTGCTGAATATCAAGACTACACGCTCGATGACACGTGGGCGGCATCTGGCGACGGTATGATGTCGCCAAACGACTTTCAAAATATCAACAATGGTGAGCGTCAGCGTATCGGTATCTATGGCGAGTGGGAAAAAGACATCTCATCTGACTGGAGCACCCAGCTTGGCGCTCGCTATGAAAACGTACGTAGCAGTGCTGATGAAGTACATGGCTATCAAATCGATGGTCAAAACAATATGACCAATCAGCTGCGAGATAGCGCTAACTTTAATGCTAGTAACCGCCGAACCACGGATAACAACGTTGATATTACTGCACTCGCACGCTACGACATTGATTCACAAAAAAATCTAGCCTTAGGTCTATCGCACAAAGAGCGCACGCCAAGCTTATATGAACGCTATACCTGGTCCACTTGGAAAATGGCGGCTATCATGAATAATACCGTTGGTGACGGTAATGGCTATTTTGGTGATCCTAATCTACGCCCAGAAAAATCTAACACCCTATCTGCCACCTTAGACTGGCGCGGTGCTGATGATAGCTGGGGCGTTAAAGCCACTCCTTACTATTCAAAAATTGATGACTATGTCGATGCCGTACAGTGGAACCCCATGGCAAACACAGCAGCTAGCACTCAAACAGCGAATCAATATAATGTGCTGCGCTATACCAACCAAGATGCTGAGATATATGGCATAGATATCTCAGCCAATCGGCAGCTGGCAGCAAATGCTTGGGGATACTGGGATATAGTAGGCTCCTTAAGCTATACCAAAGGGGAAAATAAAGACAGCGGCTCAGACTTATATAACATCATGCCATTCAATGGCAGTGTTGCCCTGAATCGGGAAAATAACGGTTGGACAAACCAAATCGAAGTGGTGGGCGTCGCGGCTAAAAATGATATCTCAACTCCTCGCAACGAAATTAAAACGGCGGGTTATGGTCTCTTAAATCTCAGTACAGGCTATCAGTTTAAAGAGGTAGCGATTGAGGCTGGTATCGATAACGTATTCGATAAAAACTATGCCCTACCTCTAGGGGGCGCATACATGGGTCAAGGCAAAACCATGTCGATGAATGGCGAAATAGGTAGCGGTTCTAATTGGGGTACTGCCGTTCCTGGCGCGGGACGATCATTGTATGTGGGTGTCAACTATAAGTTTTAGGTGTCATTAAGATAGGTCATTAACTGACTAGCATAACGATTAAACCTTCAACAGATTTTATTTATTTTATATCTTAGGAAGCACCTTCATGACTATGGCACTATTAATTGCAGCATTTTTAATGGGATTTTTTGGTTCGCCGCATTGCTTAGGTATGTGTGGCGGTATCGTCACCGCATTCGGACTATCGATGAAAGAAACCAGTCCAGCAAAAAAACGCGGCCTCATTGCGACTTACCATTTGGGGCGCTTACTCAGTTATGCCCTATTGGGCTTAATTGCTGGCGTGATTGGCACCACGGTATTAACCCCTCTGATGGTTGGCAATAGCACACCTCGCATTCTACTAGGGTTGGTCTTGGTATTTGTAGGATTAACCATGCTAGGGTTGCCTTTTTTAAACAGGCTTGAACGTCTTGGTATGCATTTTTGGCAAGCTTTATCACCTCTGCGGCAGAAAGTCTTCCCCTTAAACACCTTTCCTCGAGCATTGACGGCAGGTTTATTATGGGGATTTTTACCCTGTGGTCTCGTTTATGGCGCATTACTTATTGCGGTCGTCGGTCATGACCCGCTCACGGGTGCCGTATTAATGTTTGTCTTTGGTCTAGGAACCGTACCCATGCTCGTCGCCACGCACGAAACGGTCAACTGGATGCGCAATCAAATCGGGCGTTTTCGCCTAAGGCAAGTGAATGGCGCAATCATGATGCTATCTGGCTTAGCCGTCATAGCGGTGCCGATGGTCATGGCCAATATGCATGGTGGACACGGGCAAATGAACCATGAGCAAATGAACCATGAGCAAATGAACCATGAGCAAATGAACCATGAGCAAATGAACCATGAGCAAATGAACCATGAGCAAATGAATCACGAGCAAATGAATCACGAGCAAATGAATCACGAGCAAATGAATCACGAGCAATAAAAACGTCTCTCATGTACATAGGAGGCAATGATATTTTAAATTATGGATAGGGCATTTTTAGCGTGCCCTATTTTTTTATCTACTAATGCGCCAACCTCTGAATTTAGCAAAGAAACCTTTTAGCCTTTCAGAAAAGTTAAAAGCCTCTGACTCCGGCACTTCTTCAACATGATGACGAGCTGCCAGTATCGGCTGCTGCACCAATCTTTCGTGATGATCAAAAGCCCGATCAAGACTGATACTCATGATAGAGAAGTTAGTCGGACGTGGTAGACAGCGATATACCTGACCCTTATTAATTAAATCAATGACCATATGAGCATCTTTGAACTCAGTCAACATCAGCACCATCAGATCGGGCTGGATATTTTTTAAGGCATAAACGATGGGCGTAATATTTTCTTTATTGAGCGTCGAATCTGTAATCGTGACACCAAAGCGTTTTTTTTGTAATAACTTTGCGGCCTGTTCAAGGTTACTCGCCCAGCTCACGGTATAAGCGCTCTTAAAATGACTTTTTATTTGTTGATAGACACTCTCATCATCGTCTAGTACCAATATATTGCGATTGCTAACCGTGCCACTATTAACACGGTTTTGAGTTGCATCATTTTTCATAAAATTTTGTGTGATTTCTTGCGTTTGCTGAGCAATTTCTGTGGCTTTATTAACAATTTTTTTGAGTTCGTCATTTTGCCATGGCTTAGTGATATAGCGATAAATTTCGCCCTCATTCACAGAATCCATCACGGCATTCAGATCCGCATAACCAGTTAACAAGATACGAATAGTATTTGGTGAAGCTGCTTTGATGTCACTCAATACTTCTGTACCTTGCTTATCTGGCATGCGTTGGTCACTGATGACCACTTGTACTTCATTTGTGCTGACATATTCCATTAGCTCAGTGGCATCGGTAGTAATAAATACGTCATGTGACTGGCGAAAATGCATTTTTAAGCTGCGCAAGATACGCGGCTCATCATCGATAAAAGCGATTTTTGGTTTTTGCATGACGCTCTCTTTAAATAAATGGTTGGAAGTCTCTCAACTTTCAAATAAGGCTTGCGAAGGTTTCTTTTCATGAACGATAGACTGTATCGGTAGCATGAGGGTAAACGTCGTGCCCGCACTAATGACTGAGCTAACCTCAATGCGTCCACCATGTTGTTCGATAATTTGTGCCGTAATAGCCAATCCTAACCCTGTGCCATCGCCTGCTTTTTTAGTGGTAAAAAACGGCTCAAAGATATGCGTTAAAATATGCTCTGCGATACCGACACCATTGTCTATAATGCGTACCACGATATATTGCTGCGCCTCATCGACAGACGAGCTGACTTGCAATGTCCCTTTATGATCTGGCGGCATGGCTTGCGCGGCATTATTAAATAGGTTTAGTAATACTTGGTTAATTTGTGAAGGATTACACTGAATGAGCGGCAGCTCGGCTAGATTGGTTTTGACGTCTAAGGTTTTTAAATTATTGCGAGCCATAATCAATGAGGTATTGATGCAATCATTGATATCGATATCTTTTACTTTGGATTCGTCCAGTCGAGAAAAGTCGCGCAAGCTGACGACCAGTTCAGCAATTTGGTCGACGCCATAAAGTCCATCTTTGATTAAATCTGCCAAATCTTCACTGACTTCATCTTCTTTAATCTTTTCACAGCATTGTAAAGTCTCTTCTATCAGTATCTTGACTTGCTCTTGATTAATAGTTGGCGCTTTTAACGCCTGCAATAATTGATCGGTATGCTGTAGCAATTCATCAAAACGCACGAGATTATCACCGACCAGCTCCATATTACTACGCACATAGCCCAGCGGTGTGTTGACCTCATGAGCGACACCTGCCACCATTTGGCCTAATGTAGCCATTTTTTCAGAACGCACTAGATGCACTTGTGAGGCTTTTAACTCATCCATGGCTTGCTGCAAGTCTTGCGTACGGGCAGCGACTTGTTTTTCTAGATGGACATTGATTTCGGCAAGTGCGCCTTCATTTTCGACGACGCGGTCGATCAGTTGATTGGTCTGCTCGCTGATGATTTGAATCTCGCTGACATTTGAGTGTGGCAGTTTAAGCGCGCTTAATTGTTGATATTTTTTTTGCTCAATTAATGCGCCCATATCAGCCACTGCTAGTGCCATATATTTTAGCGGTCGCGTAAAGTAGCGACGGAACACCCACGCGGTCAACAACAGGATAGGAATAAAACCCAGTAGCATGGTTTGAATCAGTTGGTTCGACAACGCATTTGCTACGCTCATCATGTCATTATTGGGCTTGACGATGACCATCTTCCAATAGGTAAATGGCATACGAAACACAAAGGCGGTGGCGGACTGCTGCAACACAAAATCATTGGGCACAGCGATGGTCTCAATCAAGTGACTGTCTACCAGATTAAACGTTTGGTCAATATTCAATAGCAGCAATGCTGACAGCAACTTGGATTCTTGTTCGCTGATTTTATTCAGATTGGTCGTACTTAGAATACTACGTGCCGCGAGCGTATAACGACTTTCATCTTTGGCAACTGCCTCATCGATGAGTGTTTGATTAATGCTATCTAGGCTGTCCGCAATAGGGGCAAAGCTTGAATGTTTCTCGGCCAATTGATGCGCGGTTACCATTTCTCCTTGGGGATTATCTTCAGTCGCTTGCGTGACCATAGATTGATCAGGAAAGGTCAAAAATCGATTGTCCAAGTCTACCAAAAAGACATAACCACCCAGCTTATCTTGCCACTTTTTCATAGCGTCATCGAGGTTATCTAATAGCAGATTAAAACTCACTACCCCATCAAAAGCCTGATTGCGACTGTCATACAATGCCTTGGCACACGTCATCATCGGCTGATTGCTTTGCGGATCGACATACGCACGGCTCCAGACACAGTGGTCATGGCGTGCGTACATCGCAGGAATGTACCACCACTCTCTATAATAGGGACTCAGCGTTTGGCGCACTTGATTATACTGCTCTAACGGCTGCATGTTGCCTGCGTCATCACGCGCCCACACAAACGACTGACGCTCTCGGTTTTTAGCGTACATATTTGGATCAAACCACACGCCGCCGCCCACAATCCGTTGATCGGTCTGTTGCATGAGATTACCAAAGGTTTCTCTATAAAGACCGTCTTCTTTTGGCAAGCCGCCCGCCATCGCACTGGTTGCCTTTGCCAGTCCGTCGACATGGCTGATATTCGCCATAATGCTATTAATGGCTTCGTTACCCGTTTCAACCACTGTCTCTGAAGTCATCTCCAATATACGAGGCTTAGCTTGAGTCTCAATAACCCAATACACCATCAGGATAATTAGTAAAAAAGCCAATGCTAAAATAATCAGCATGCGTGTGGAAATACTACCAAGCCGACCAGCAACACTCATAGATAAACCTTATATTGATGCGTCTACCACCATCAATGCATCACTTAATGAATAAAGACATCAGTGATACGCAACCACCATTTATAGTGGGCTCAAGGATACGATGCCATCATGACAATATGATGACAAAAGTTTTGTTTTCTTATCTGTTGACCAGCACCTTTTAATTAACAACAGTTAGCTTGCCGTTGGTAAATACAACCTTGTACTCATTTAGCGCTGCTCTCTTTTTACCATCAATAACATCATGCAGCTTATTGAGCGCATATAGTCAGAGCACTTTTAAACCGCTACGGTGTTACCCGCCCTATATGTACTCAGTGTACTATCTGCGGTCGGTCGCCTTGTAGCGATTCTAAAATTCCTTGACTATAGCTGTACTATCAGCCATTGCAAGGCACAAAAAAGCCACTTATTTTTTAAGTGGCTTCTTCATATTCAAGTCAGTCGCTAATTTTTTTATTTATGTCATCAATATCTCTATGATTATAGAGTCTGCCAAGTTTATCTTGTTCTGTACTGTGAAATTTTATACATATGTTATATTAATAATACTAATATAGAGGGTGTGTTTGTATTTTATATAATATCGCGGATCACCGTCACTTATCACTGATTGCAAAGCTTATCTGTTGTACACTCAAAGCTTGATATCACTCGCTCATACAGCTATTCAACTAACCCTAAAGAAAGGCGCTCACAAAGTCTTTCTCTTTTAAATATTAAAGGAAAAGCGATGCGTCCTTTGTTTTTTAGTACTTTGTGCTTAGCAAGCAGTCTTTCACTAATGGCTTGTAGTAGTCATCAACCAACCACAGCAAAAGAATCAACAGCTATCATTACCAACACGGCAAAAGAGAACTCTGACGAACAGCTAAGCGTGGAGCCGTCCAGCCCCGAAGAACCGTTATCAGCGTTCACCGCTTTTGGTAATACAGAAAAAAGTTGGCGCACAGTAATTAATGGCAACCAACTTAGCATTGAAGCAGATTTTTTGAAACCAACAACCATCGTTGTCTCTCGTTCGACCTATGCCGAAGGTGTGGAATACGTGAGTACCGTTAGCGGCAAACCTATTATTATGAATATAAATA
The DNA here is from genome assembly GCF_044901245.1 of Psychrobacter sp. NPDC064578. Classification (NCBI taxonomy): domain Bacteria; kingdom Pseudomonadati; phylum Pseudomonadota; class Gammaproteobacteria; order Moraxellales; family Moraxellaceae; genus Psychrobacter; species Psychrobacter sp. NPDC064578. The sequence goes on along the minus strand of NZ_JBJDPI010000006.1, from coordinate 141,136 downwards.
GCCAGATTTGTACCGATGATAATGGCTATCAAAATGAATTTACAGTGACGTTGACTTATGATAATAAAAGCTATCAAGGTTGCGCCGTTGCTGGAGCATATGAAACAGCGCCTACGTAATGGCATAGAATTTATTGTGGTTAGCAACCATCATAAATAGCCAGCCATTAGCCAATGGATAACGCATAATTTGGCAAATAAGTACTTATGTTCTTTTCAACCGATGTCATTATTGTTTAATAAAAACACACTATAGTCTGTCTATAAACCCTTCATTTTAGTCAAATAACCTTTTATATCAGTCTTACTAAATAAGGATGAACCTATGAAAATTATAAAGACTCAAATCAATAATCCGGTAGACCACGACACATTTATCCATCAGCCTGATGCCAGTAAAACCCGTGTAGCAAACATACCAGGCAAACGCTTACCCTTCCCTGATCAAATTGGTAATTATCAGCGCAATATTGGGACGCCCACTGACGCTTATCAGGACAGTAAGGTTTATATCGTTGGGGGCGGTATTGCAGGTTTGGCCAGTGCTTATTACTGCATCCGAGATGGCAAAGTATCTGCTGAAAACATTACTATTTTAGAGCATCTTGACGTGGCAGGTGGCTCCTTAGATGGTAGCGGCAATCCTGAGACAGGTTATATGGTGCGCGGCGGTCGTGAAATGGATTTCACTTACGAAAACTTTTGGGATTTATTCCAAGATATCCCCGCTCTTGAAATGCCTGCGCCTTATAGCACCTTGGATGAGTATCGCATAGCAAATGACACCGATCCCAATTACTCTATTGCACGCCTGATCCATAAGCAAGGTGAGATAAAAGACTTCAGTCAACTGGGATTGAGTAAAACCAACCAACTCGCGTTAATTCGTTTGCTATTAAAACCCAAGGAAGAGCTAGACGATATCACTATTGAAGATTATTTTGATGACAGCTTTTTGAGTAGCAACTTCTGGACATTTTGGCGAACCATGTTTGCTTTTGAAAACTGGCATAGCTTACTTGAGTTTAAGCTTTATACGCATCGATTTTTACACGCATTGGACGGTCTAAACGACATGTCTGCGCTGGTATTCCCAAGATACAATCAATTTGATAGCTTTGTTAAGCCACTACAAAATTATTTAAAAGATAAAGGCGTGCAGTTTCAGTATGACACGCTCGTTACCGATTTAGACATTGAATTTGAGCATGCTGATAAAGTAACAGGCACCAAAAAGGTCAAAGCCATCATCACGGAGAAAGCGAGTGAGCAAACCACCATTCCTATGGGTAGCAATGATTTCGTCATCGTAACGACTGGCTCCATGACCGAAGATACCCGCTATGGTGATGATCATACTGCGCCGACGCTAGACTTCAAAAAAGACAGCATGGGGCAATCGTCTGGTTGGAAAGTATGGAATAATCTGGCTAAGCAATCTGCAGTCTTTGGTCACCCAGAAAAATTCAATCAGCATGTGGATAAATCTGCTTGGATGTCGGCGACGTTGACCTGCCAGCCGTCTGCCTTTATTGATAAGCTCAAAACTCTGTCTGTCAACGATCCTTATACGGGTAAAACAGTGACCGGTGGCATCATTACGATTACGGATTCAAACTGGTTGATGAGCTTTACTTGTAACCGTCAACCGCATTTCCCTGATCAGCCAAAAGACACGCTAGTCGTATGGCTATATGCCTTGTTTATGGATAAAGAAGGCAATTATGTCAAAAAACCCATCCCAGAATGTACAGGCAAAGAGATCTTGAGCGAACTCTGTCATCACCTTGGCATCCTCGATGATATAGAGAATATCATGGCCAATACCATCGTCAGAACGGCTTATATGCCCTACATTACCTCGATGTTTATGCCTCGTGCTAAAGGCGATCGTCCTGAGATAGTCCCTGATGGTTGTGTCAATATGGGTCTAGTCGGTCAGTTCGTCGAGACACATAATGATGTGGTATTTACCATGGAGAGCTCTGTTCGTACTGCTCGTGTCGCAGTTTATGAGCTACTAAATGTACAAAAACAAGTCCCCGATATTAACCCATTACAATACGATATCCGTCAATTACTAAAAGCCGCGAATACACTCAACGATGGTAAAGGCTTCATTGGCGAAGGTCTATTAACTAAGCTTCTTAAAGGTACTTACTACGAGCACATATTGCCAAAAGCCAATCAATCCACCAACGGCAACGATTCAATATTTACTCAGCAATGGGAGGCAATCAAAGGGCTTTGGCATAAGTAGGTCTGGCATCAGTAATGTTAGTTTTGATAAAAGCGATAACGCTCTAGGGGATGCATTCATTTTAAAAATGCAGATAGAAATGAGATAAATTGCCGTTAAACAAGGAAAATAGCACCGTTACGAATACTAACAGTGCTATTTGACGATTTTTAACAAAATTTAGCCATTTTTAGCCCATTTAAATGTTCATTAATTGAACTAAGGACATGCCCTAGTCAGACTTGGATAACTGCTGTAACTGCTCAATCAGCCAACGGTGTATACCACTGTGACTGGTACGTGGGTGCCATGCTGCTATCACCTTAAATGTGGGTGGCAGGGCTTCCACTTTAAGCTCTTTAACTCGACTGTTTGGCAATAAACGCGAGGGATAAAATGCGATCATATCGGTTGTATAAAGGATGTCTGGCACCGCAGAAAAGCTAGGAACGGACATAACGATATTTCGTTTAAGACCTTTTTCTGCAAACCACTGGTCATGAGAACCACGTAAGTTAGCGCGTGAAGGTGACACCACCAGCTGCGAGTGTGCGGCAATTTGCGCCAGTGACAGCGGCTCTGTTGTAAAACTATTATTGCAACCAGTAATGCAGAAATGTTGTTCTTCAAGTAGCGTCACATAAGCCAAGTTATCAGGGATAAATTCTGGGAAAGTAATCAGCAGATCAAGCTCGCCTGCCGCAATAAGCTGATTGACATTGTCTGAGGCAAAATCACGCACGATTAACTTCAAGTCAGGCGCGTCGCGGCGCGTTATATGAAACAACTGCGGTAATAATGCCTGCGTCGCATAGTCGGTCGCACTAATCGTAAACACGCCTTTATAAGTCTGCGGCGAAAACACATCTGGCTCTAACAGTGCTTCTAACTGCTCTAATATACGACTAATGGGTTGCTGCATCGATAGCGCTTTGGGGGTTGCCACCATGCTATTGCCTTGACGAATAAACAAACGATCATCAAACAAATCACGCAGCTTACGTAATTGTTCGCTGATTGCCTGCTGTGTCAGCCCCATTTTGCGCGCGACTTGTGAGAGATTTTTTAGATCAAGCAACGCATGTAGCACTCTCAACTGCTTGATATCGAGTCGGTTAATTCCATTCATAATATGTACCATTTATAGTTGTATCTTAAACAACAAAATCCTGTTTCCGATTGTATCTATAAAACTCTATGCTTACCAACCTTACTTACGCAGTAATAAAGCATCAAAACAAGCTCAATGGTTTAAACAATAACCCCGTCTATTTGTTTTAAAAGAGAGTTTTATGGAACCATCTAATATCGATACCAGCCCGTTGTTTGCATCTGTCACACTTGGACCATATACGTTAAAAAACCGTATTGTCATGCCACCGTTGACACGCTCTCGCAGCACGCAACCGGACAATATTCCTAATGAATTAATGGCAAGCTACTATGCACAGCGCGCGTCAGCTGGATTTATGGTCACTGAAGGCACGCAAATTGAGCCAAGGGGTCAAGGTTATGCGTGGACGCCAGGCATACATTCGCATGCTCAAATCGAAGGCTGGAAAAAGGTCACTCAAGCGGTACACGCAGCAGGTGGTATCATTTTCGCTCAGCTTTGGCATGTGGGTCGCGTGTCTCATACCAGCTTACAACCACAAGACGCTCAGCCAGTGGCACCATCAGCTATCACTGCTGACAATGTAAAAGTATTTATCGAAACAGCACCAGGTGCAGGCGCGTTAGCCGATCCTAGTGAGCCACGCGCACTCAGTACTGATGAAGTTAGTGAACTGGTCGCTATGTATGCGGCAGCCGCACGCAATGCATTGGAGGCAGGTTTTGATGGCGTCGAGCTGCACTGTGCCAATGGCTATTTGGTGAATCAGTTCATCTCTGAGCATAGCAACACACGTGATGATCAATATGGCGGTTCGTTGACCAATCGCTTGCGTTTCTTAAAAGAAATCGTGGCTGCCGTCAGTGAAGTGGTTGGTGCTGATCGCTTAGGCGTACGTTTCGCACCGCTGTTTGCTAGCACAGATGAGACTCGCGTGTATTTAGGGCTAGTGGAATCAGATCCACATCATACGTATATTGAAGCGATTAAAGTACTTGAACAAGCGGGTATCGCTTATTTATCTATTGCAGAAGCTGACTGGGACAATGCCCCTGATTTACCAGAGACGTTTTATCAAGCCGTCAGAGCGGAGTTTTCAGGACGTATTATCTATGCGGGTAAATACACGACGGAAAAATCGGTGCATATGCTAGCTAAAGGTTATGGTGATTTATTTGCTTTTGGTCGTCCCTTTATTGCTAACCCCGATTTACCTGAGCGCATCGCCAATCATTGGCCACTCAATGAGGCAGATCCTACCACGATGTATGGTGGCACCGAAATTGGCTATAATGATTATCCTTACTATCAAAACTCTTAATATAATAAGGCCATTCGTGGCCTTATTTTTTTGCTTATGAATACGATATTTTTAATAGCTGATTCATATATATAGCCCTTATGATTCATCCGACTGATCAAACAACTTTTCGATAGGCTTGCTGTGTATCTTTGAGCTATTGAACAGCGACTTATTACCAGTATCCGCTTCTGTCCAAAAATTAATATTAAATTAGGCATCATCACTTAATTCTACGCGGTGCCAATATTGAGGCGGACTGACAGCGAACTGCCCTGCTTTAATAACAATGATTTTTTCAGGTTCAGTAGCGGCTTCATCAGCAAAGCCATAAAAAGTAACCGTGCCTTGCATGACACAAATTTGGCCGTATACGCCCTCTGCTGTATTGTGATGAGTCAGCAAGGCTTTTGGGACTTTATCTTTAGTAAAAAAGTGGGTCGAACGCTTTATTTTCCAATGGCTGGGTATGACAGGGTTTGAGGCGACAGTATGACTCATGGTAACTCCTTGGCTAATTTGATGGGTGTATCCCAATCCTTTTTATTAACAGCTTACTTGAGAATAAAATTTTATTGATAAACGAGAAAAGCACGCACAGTAATGGTTATTACTATAGCGCATCATATTTTCAAATGTATTGCTATCCTCATATAATCTTAGTTAACCATCAATATATAGGATATTAAAGCCACTTTTTAATCCCCATTAAGTAGTATGTGAAATGACATTCATACTGCTTTCGCCTAATGGTTAGCGAGCTTACTTATTGCTACATTAACTCCATCTAAATTATCCAGTTCGACGGTGGAGAATACTTGTCATGCATGCAAAAGAGCTACTTGAGGTTGAACGCCGTGATATAAGAGCGCTCCACTATACGTGGATTGCTTTTTTTCTGACCTTTTATGTCTGGTTCAATATGGCGCCACTAGCCACTTCTATGCTAGAGGCCGAAAGCTACTTAACTTCTGAACACATCAAATTATTTCTCATTGCCAACGTTGCTTTGACCATTCCAGGGCGAGTGGTAGTCGGCATGGCATTGGATCGCTTCGGTCCGCGTCGCGTGTTTTCCATACTGATGGTCGTCATGGCGATACCGACATGGTTCTTCGCTTTTGGTGATTCCGCGATGCAGCTTTTCATCGCTCGCCTATTTATGTCTATCGTGGGCGCAGGGTTCGTCGTTGGCATTCACATGACCGCCCTTTGGTTTAAGCCAAAAGACATTGGCTTTGCCGAAGGGTTTTATGCAGGCTGGGGTAATTTTGGTTCAGCTGCCGCAGCGATTACCATTCCCACGGTTGCGCTACAGTTCTTTGGTGGTGATGACGGTTGGCGCTGGGCAATTGCATTATCTGGCTTACTGATGGCCGCTTACGGGGTAGCCTACTGGTTTTTGATCACCGATGGTCCTACACAAGATACCCATAAAAAGGCACGTAAGGCAGGTGCTTTAGAGGTATCAAGTTGGAGAGACTTATTATTATATTGCCTATTTATTATTCCTTTATATGGCGTATTAGGTGTATTGGTTTATCGCACTAAAAACATGGGATTCCTGAGCGAAACAGGCGCTTGGGGGTTTTATACTCTCATCGCTGTGGTTGTTATTTATCAAATTTATAAAGCCATCAGTGTCAACGTACCCATGCTCAAAGCAGGTATTCCTGAGGATGACAAATACTCCTTTACCTCTGTTGCCGCCCTAAATGTTACCTACTTTGCTAACTTTGGCGCAGAGCTGGCGGTCGTCTCTATGCTACCGATGTTCTTTGCCGCAACGTGGAAGCTTGACCCTACCGTCGCAGGGTTAGTCGCATCGACCTTTGCTTTTGTTAACTTATGGGCGCGACCACTTGGCGGCTATATCTCTGACAAGGTTGGCAATCGTCGCTTGGTGATGTTGGTATACATGTTCGGTATCGGTATCGGCTTTGGATTGATGGGCTTGCTGAATGCAGAGTGGCCATTGTTTATCGCGGTCGTCTTTACGATTCTATGCTCAGTCTTTGTGCAAGGGGCAGAAGGTGCAACTTTTGGTATTATCCCCTCAATTAAACGGCGCTTAACGGGTCAAATTTCTGGTATGGCGGGTGCTTATGGCAACGTGGGCGCTGTGTTCTATCTATTTATATTTACCTTGGTCGAACCAAATCAATTCTTTTTTATCATTGCGATAGGTGCATTTATCGCTTGGGTACTTTGTTTCTTCTGGTTAAAAGAGCCTGAAGATGCCTTTGGTGACGAATACAAAATGTCCTCGGTCGATCGTCAAATTGCCGCTGAAGAAGGATAATTTGATTACCTTATAAAAAAAAGCCACCCAGCATCACTGCTCGGTAGCTTTTTTTTGACTTATATAGAGAGCTATCTAGACATGTCATAGGGGTTATTCAGATGACCCATGATTTTTTATAAAAAGTAACGATTTCAAAAAGTAGCATTTTAAAACAACAACCACTTCGATAAATAACCATTTTGACAAACGACTACTTTGACAAATGATTCACGGTCCATACCGCCGCCTCTACCCGTGTGCGTAGTCCAGTTTTGTTCAAAATATGCTTAACATGCACTTTTACTGTGGATTCTGCGATATCCAGTTTGTTGGCGATCATTTTATTACTTAAGCCTTCAGCAATCATTTGAATCACTTGCAACTCTCTAGTAGTGAGATTGCCAGCGATATCTTCAATGCTTGGTGTACGTAATGTTTGTGCCAGTATTGAGGCCAAATTGGGACTGATAACCAGCTCACCGCGCAACACTTTTCTAATATCGACGATGATTAACTCAGGCTCCATGTCTTTTAGCAAATAACCATCCACCCCTAATTTCAACGCTTCTTGTACGTCTTCTCCGCTGTCAGAAACTGTAAATAGCAAGGTAGCCACGTCAATATTTCTGGCTTTGATTTCTCTTAAGGTCTCGATACCAGTCAACACTGGCATTTTATGATCTAAAATAACCAGATCAACTGGATTTTTTGCCAAAAAATCCAACGCTTCTTGTCCGTTATTCGCCTCACCAACGACCGTTACATCACTTTCGAGACTGAGCAGTTCTGCGACACCGCGGCGCAGCATAGGATGGTCATCGACCAATAATAGCCGAGCAGGAGAAGCAGACGTATAAACTTTAGTAGTCATAAAATACTCACAAATTGAAAAATGCTACAAAAAATACAATGCAGTGGTTAAGAGCGTTTACTAAGCCAATTCATTTAGTTTTGCTCAGCCATATAATCCGTAAAGAAACTGGGTACAAACCTGACGATGACGCTGATACCTGCAGGTACATTATTAGAGATGATCAAATCACCGCCTAATTTATAGGCACGCTCTTTCATAATCATTAGACCATGATGCTGGGTCTGATTGACAGTCCCTGATATGCCAACGCCGTCATCATTAACCATCATCGCTACATAATTACTTTCATCATCATAAACCAAATCGATAGTGACGCAGTTAGCGTGGGCATGGCGACTGATATTCGACAGCGCCTCCCTTATAATTTGAATGAGATGCACTTGTTCGGTTGCCGTTAGATTCAAGGATAGGATTTGATTGTTGACCTTTATGTCAAACTGCCCTTTTACAGCAAACTCATCAGCCGCCTCATACAAAGCTTCATCAAAATTGCCGCTATCAATCGTCAAGCGAAAAGTCGTCAATAAGTCTCGCAGCTCATGATAAGCAGAGTTCAGACCCATTTTTATTTGACTGATATGCTGCCCAACCTTGATTTGACTTTGCTCATCAAATACCACCAGCCCACTGTCTTTATCAGTAGACAATTGCAGATGTTTTTCGAGCACGCTGACTTGTATTTTTAGATAAGACAATGACTGTGCTAAAGAGTCATGCAATTCCCTAGCAATGGTCGAGCGCTCTTCAAGTAGAATCAGCTGATGGTCTTGCTGCCTTTGTCTGCGTAGCGATAAGGCGGTGCTGACGAGATTGGTCAGCACAACGATCAACTCATTGTTTTTAGCAATTAAATAACTACTATCCACCTCTACTACTTTGATGCGTGTTGAATCTTCCTCGCTTTTTTTCTTATCTTCTGCATAAGCTTTATTGGTCATTAAGACAGATTTCGGTCTTACCTTTAACTCACCAAATTCTATATCTTGATGAATAATCGGAAACGTTTTGGTATAAACGTCTTCTTTAATAGAGCAGCTGTCACAAGTGAGTTTGGTACATAGCTCCTTCATCCTATCATCGTGCAGGGCTATAGAGTTTTTATTGGTGAGAATATTGCTTTGGATACACAGCGTAAAATCTAAATATGGGAATATACACCCAAAGCCAGTAATCAATTCATCAAGCCGATGTAAGCTCACAGGACTACTGGTCAATTGCTTTGAGAAATCATAAAACAACGATAAGGCTTGGTTGGCTTTTACCAGATGCTGAGTCTTTGTCTGTACCTCACTCTCAAGTGAGCGCTGATACCTCTCAATGGTACTGGCCATACCGTTAAAAGAATTGCCAAGCGCTTCAAATTCTCTATAACCGCTGATAGACACTCTCGTATCATATTTGCCTTCTTTAAACGCCCGATTGGCTTTAATGAGTTGTTGAATAGGCGTTAGCACTGAGTTCTGTAATCTCCGTACGCCTATCAGCATAATAATCATGCTCAGTATCAGTGATAGTATTTGTAGGTTTTGCTGCCATGTCTGACGCTGCTCATTTCTATCCTGTAACGCGCCAACAAAACGATTGACATCGTCAATATACTTGGTTGAATCACTATAAAAGCCTTGCTTGTCTTGTGCCAACAATGCTGGTTTTAAATCACGAAACCATTGTGATTTTATCTGGCTCCATTGCTCACTGATCGCCTTATCTCTGTTGGCACTGGTCAGTTGATACGCTTGTAATTTGTTGAGACGACTCTCCATGTCTTCAACCAGTATGTCTATTTTTTCAGACTCACTTTTATTGGAGAAATCCAGTCTGTCTTGCTTTTCTACCTGCGGCGCATTGTCACTATCTAAGCCATCTTGTTTGATATTTAGGCTTGAGCTAAAGGGATGGTTATCCGCAAAGTCAGTCGCTAGCTGAAAGCTAATGCGATACGTTGCCATGCGTATCGAGCCTGCGGTATTAATCGCCTCAGCATCAGACTTTGCGACCCAAGCGAGCGCACCGCTGCCTATCGCTGACATCAAAAACAAAGTAGCGATGATCGTAATAGCAATCCAAGTATGAAGGAACAAAGACTGCCGTCGTAGATTAGACATGATTAATAGCGCTCCCATCAAATACTTTCTGCACAAAAGATTTGAGATCTTAAAATTGAACGTCGCAAAGGCAAAAAATACACAGCATAAAAAATACTACAGCGCACTTATCCGTCCATCGACAAGCAAAACCTTAGTGATAAACCTGCCCGCAATATACCCCTTTTAGTCATCAGTATACCACTATGTATGAATACTCTTCATCGGGATAACACAGTACCGTGAGTTATCATTTTTTGATAGAGCAAGTGATTCATAGCGCTCATAAGCCAGTACGGCGGCTCTTTGTTATCAACAATAACAAGAGTAAGCGCTACGGTTTACTGTAAGTTTAGACAGCCATTTGATGATAAAAAATACTGAACATAACTAGGCATAGCTGATACTAAGTGAGGAATAACATGGGCAATAATTACAACTTCAAAGGTGGTAAGCTCATCACTGACTGGCGACCTGAAGTAGAAGAATTTTGGGAAGGAGGCGGCAAAAAAGTCGCTCGTAGAAATTTATGGATATCCATTCCATCGTTGCTATTGGCGTTTGCAGTATGGATGGTATGGAGTGCCGTCATCGTCCGTCTGCCAGAGATTGGTTTTGATTTTGATGATGGGCAGTTGTTTTGGCTCGCCGCGCTGCCCGGACTATCAGGGGCAACGCTGCGAATTTTTTATTCTTTTATGGTGCCTATCTTTGGTGGGCGACGTTGGACAGCGATATCTACCTTATCCTTGTTAATTCCAGCATTATGGATGGGCTTTGCGGTTCAGAACCCTGATACGCCATTTATGATATTTGCCATCATTGCCCTACTTTGTGGCTTCGGTGGTGGTAACTTTGCCTCCTCCATGTCCAACATCTCGTTCTTCTTTCCAAAAGCAGAACAGGGCACTGCTCTTGGGCTAAACGCGGGTTTGGGTAACCTTGGCGTGTCGGTCATGCAGTTCGTTGTACCGATGATTATATTGGTAGCAGCCTTTGGTAGCTTAGGCGGCGACCCACAAGTCTCTGCAAGTGGTCAGCTGTTTTATCTACAAAATGCAGGCTTTATTTGGGTACCCTTTATTCTGCTATTTTCAGCACTGGCATGGTTTGGCATGAACGATATTGCCACTGCTAAAGCCTCCTTTAAAGACCAATCCGTTATCTTTAAACGCAAACATAACTGGATCATGTGTATCCTATATATGGCAACCTTTGGCTCGTTCATTGGTTTTTCAGCCGCGTTTCCGATGCTGATTAAAAACTCATTTCCCGCCATTGATGCGCTTAAATTTGCCTTCTTAGGTCCTTTAGTTGGTGCGCTATTTCGCCCCTTAGGTGGTTGGATATCTGACAAAACCAGTGGCGCAAAAGTGACTTTTTGGAACTATATCGTGATGGTATTGGCGGTATTGGCGGTGATGTATTTCCTACCTAGCGAGACCCATGAGGGCAGCTTTGTCGGATACTTTATCTCCTTTATGGTGCTGTTTATTACCACGGGTATCGGTAACGGCTCTACCTTTACTATGATTCCCGTTATCTTCAGAACCTTTCATGAACGCCTTGAACCTCAAAAAGCAGGTACAGAGGAATTGTTTGTCGAGATACGTAAAGAGTCAGCAGCAGTGGTTGGCTTTACCTCAGCGATAGCGGCCTATGGCGCATTCTTTGTCCCAAAAATGTTTGGTTCAGGACTGGGTGTTGATGGTACTTTTATCGCTTTAATTGCCTTTTATGTGATCTGTATTGTGTTGACATGGTGGTATTACAGTCGCCCTAATGCTGAGATTCCTTGCTAAAGCAGCCTTGTATAAATCATTCTTTGAAAACAGATTTTCAAATTAAAAACATCTCTCTTTATAGTGCTACTTGCCAGCGTAAGTAGCACTTTTTTTATTTTTACCAATCCATATTCTGCTTGTAAATAAGCCCGACTTATAAATACTTAACGATTTTTTAAGCAAATTTTATCATTTACCGCTACTACTAAGGTGGTAGTGCTCTGCTCATGTTAGCGGATAGTAAGAGTGCGACGGCTTACTTAAAATAATACCATCGAAAAACATTTACAGCTTGGGCAAAGGGTTGTTTTTACCACGCCATTCAGCTTTAGATACCCCATAGGCAATAATACAGAGGATAGCGAAATGAGCCATTTACTCGACCAATTCCGTTTTTTTAAACGTAAAAAGGGCGAATTCTCCGATGGGCATGGTGAGACGCGCGATGAGTCTCGTGACTGGGAAAATGTGTATCGTAGCCGTTGGCAGTATGACAAAGTCGTGCGTTCAACGCATGGCGTCAACTGTACCGGCTCTTGCTCATGGAAAATTTACGTAAAAAACGGCTTGGTCACATGGGAAACGCAGCAAACTGACTATCCTGAAACCCGTCCAGATTTACCAAACCACGAACCGCGTGGCTGTCCTCGTGGCGCAAGCTACAGCTGGTACATGTATTCAGCGAACCGTGTGAAATACCCTAAAGTACGTAAGCCGCTTCTAAAATTATGGCGTGAAGCCAAAGCGCAGTATCCTGATCCAGTCGATGCTTGGGGCAGCATTGTCCAAGACCCTATCAAAGCAGAACAGTATAAATCCAAGCGCGGTTTGGGCGGTTTTATTCGCTCAACGTGGGCGGAAGTTAATGAAATCATCGCCGCTAGTAATGTCTATACCGCCAAAACTTTTGGTCCTGACCGTATCGTTGGTTTCTCTCCGATTCCTGCGATGTCGATGGTCAGTTACGCGGCAGGTAGTCGCTATTTATCACTTATCGGCGGTGTTTGCTTGTCCTTCTATGACTGGTATTGTGACCTGCCACCAGCGTCGCCAATGGTTTGGGGCGAGCAGACTGACGTGCCAGAATCAGCCGATTGGTACAACTCTGATTATATTATTGCATGGGGTTCAAACGTTCCGCAAACGCGTACACCAGACGCGCATTTCTTTACCGAAGTCCGTTATAAAGGCACCAAAACCGTCTCTATCACCCCTGACTATGCTGAGGTTTCTAAGTTAACTGACTTATGGCTAAACCCAAAACAAGGTACTGATGCGGCTGTGGCGCAAGCATTCTGTCATGTCATTATCAAAGAGTTTTATCTTAAGCAGCCAAGTGACTATTTCTTAGATTACGCCAAACGCTATACCGATTTACCAGTCCTTGTGATGCTAGAAGGTGCAGAAGGCGCACGCCGTGCTGGTCGCTATCTACGCGCTTCTGACTTAATCGATAATTTAGGTCAAGAAAACAATCCTGAATGGAAAACCATCGGTCTAAATAGTAATGGCGAGCTGGTTTCTCCACTCGGCTCGATTGGTTATCGTTGGGGCGAAAAAGGCAAATGGAACCTTGAGCAAAAAAATGGTACGACAGGCGCAGAAATTGACCTAACATTGACTTTGAAAGACAGTAATGAGACTTGCAAAGTCGGCTTTGATTACTTTGGTCATGTGGATCATCCGCATTTCACCTCAGTACCGGGCGAAGCAATACAGCAAAAAACCGTTCCTTGTAAAACCATTACCCTTGCCGATGGCAGCACCGCTATCGTTGCGACCGTCTTTGATCTAACCGTTGCCAACCTTGGGGTGGATAATGGTGTTGGCGGCGAGCATGTCACCGATGACTATAACGATGCCACCGTACCGGGCACGCCTGCTTGGCAAGAAGTCATCACCGGTCTAAGCCGTGAGCGCGTCATTCAAGTCGCGCGTGAATTCGCTGAAAACGCCCATAAGACTCATGGTAAATCGATGATTATCATCGGCGCGGGTATGAACCACTGGTATCACCTAGACATGAACTATCGCGGCGTGATTAACATGCTGATGCTGTGCGGCTGTATCGGCAAATCTGGCGGCGGCTGGGCGCATTATGTTGGTCAAGAAAAACTGCGCCCTCAAACGGGTTGGTTGCCATTGGCCTTTGCGCTTGATTGGCATCGTCCACCACGTCATATGAACGGCACGAGCTTCTTCTACAATCACAGCTCACAATGGCGTCACGAAACCATTTCTGCCCATGAGATACTCTCGCCTCTCGTCGATAAAAAGTTCTTCCCTGAGCATATGCTTGATTACAACATTCAAGCAGAACGCGCAGGCTGGTTGCCTTCAGCACCACAACTCAACCGTAACCCACTGACCATCGCTGCCAAAGCCAAAGAAAGTGGCAAAGGTGTGGAAGAATATGTGGTCGATTCTCTCGAAGATGGCAGCTTACGCTTTGCTTGTGAATCACCTGATAACCCAGCCAACTTCCCTCGCAACATGTTTATCTGGCGCTCAAACCTATTGGGCTCATCAGGTAAAGGTCATGAATATATGCTGCATTATTTCTTGGGCACCAAAAACGGCTTGCTCAATAAAGAAAATGCAGAAGGTCACCTGCAACCAAAAGAAGTCGATTGGGTAGAAAAAGGCCCGACTGGTAAATTAGACTTGGTTGTCACGTTAGACTTCCGCATGTCTTCCACCTGTTTGTATTCTGACATCGTACTACCGACTGCAACTTGGTACGAAAAAGATGACATGAATACCTCAGACATGCATCCATTCATTCACCCATTAACCGCCGCGACTGACCCTGCGTGGGAATCTAAGACCGATTGGGAAATTTATAAAGGCATTGCCAAGAGCTTCTCTGAAGTATCAAAAGGTCATTTAGGCGTTGAAACTGACGTTGTCACCTTGCCAATGCAACATGACACCCCGGGTGAACTAGCACAGCCATTTGGTGGCACTGACTGGAAAACGGCTGGCGAAAAACCTGTACCAGGTAAAAACTGCCCAATGATTAAAGTGGTTGAGCGTGACTATCCGAGCACTTATAAAAAGTTCACTTCTATGGGTCCTGCCTTAGAAAAACTGGGTAATGGCTCAAAAGGCTTGAATTGGGATATGAAAACCGAGGTCAAACAGCTTGGTGATTTAAATCATAGAGTGACTGATCCCGGTATTTCTGAAGGCAGACCAAGTCTCAACACCGCTATCAATGCCTCTGAAATGATTTTGATGTTAGCGCCTGAGACCAATGGTCATGTGGCGGTAAAAGGCTGGGCTGCACTCTCTGAGTTCACCGGTCGCGACCATACTCACCTTGCCACATCTAGCGAGCACGAAAAAATCCGCTTTAAAGATATCGTTGCACAGCCACGCAAAATCATCTCAAGCCCGACATGGTCAGGTATTGAGTCGGATCAGGTCAGTTATAACGCTGGTTATACCAACGTCCATGAGCTGATTCCATGGCGTACGATTACTGGTCGCCAGCAGTTTTATCAAGACCATCCTTGGATGCAGGCGTTTGGTGAGCAAATGCAGCAGTATCGTCCACCTATCGATACCAAGACCACTGAGCTGCTCAAAGACGCCAAACCAAATGGCAATAAAGAGATTGTACTGAACTTCTTAACCCCGCACCAAAAATGGGGCATCCACAGTACGTACTCTGAAAACTTGCTCATGCTGACCCTAAGTCGCGGTGGACCTTGTGTCTGGATGTCAGAAGTCGATGCGCAAAAAGCTGGCATCGTCGATAACGACTGGATTGAGCTGTTCAATGCGAATGGGGCAATCACTGCCCGTGCCATCGTCAGCCAGCGGGTCAAAGAAGGCATGACCATGATGTATCACGCCCAAGAGAAATTGGTCAACATTCCAGGCTCTGAGCAAACAGGCACGCGTGGCGGTATCCATAACTCGGTCACTCGGACGATTTTGAAACCGACGCATATGATTGGCAGCTACGCCCAGCAGTCTTATGGCTTTAACTATTATGGCACCGTCGGTTGTAACCGTGATGAATTTGTCGTGATTCGTAAAATGTCAAAAATCGACTGGCTAGAAGACAAACCCGATAACGAATTACCGCGTCCATTACCAACCAGCATTGAAGGGTAAAGCTGTTTCTTCTATCGAAAAGATATCCTGATTTCAGGATATCTAGGAAGAACATAAAGTTGCTTTTTTACTATTATTTGGAGCACAGATCCATGAAAATTCGTTCGCAAGTCGGCATGGTGCTTAACCTTGATAAATGTATCGGTTGTCACACCTGCTCAGTCACCTGTAAAAACGTCTGGACCAGCCGCGAAGGTATGGAATATGCGTGGTTTAACAACGTTGAATCAAAACCCGGTATCGGCTATCCCAAAGAGTGGGAGAATCAAACCAAATGGAAAGGCGGTTGGATACGCAATGCCAATGGCACCATCAATCCGCGCATTGGTGGTAAATTCAGAGTATTGGCAAATATCTTTGCCAACCCGGATTTACCAGAAATTGATGACTATTACGAGCCGTTTGATTTCGATTATCAGCATCTGCATACCGCGCCTATCAGTAATCATCAACCTATCGCCCGCCCGCGATCAGCCATCACTGGCAAGCGTATGCAAAAGATTGAATGGGGTCCTAACTGGGAAGAAATCCTCGGCTCAGAGTTTGAAAAACGTCGCAAAGATAAGAACTTTGACAACATTCAAGCGGAGATTTATGGCGAGTACGAAAACACCTTTATGATGTATTTGCCACGTCTGTGCGAGCATTGCTTGAACCCTACTTGTGTGGCGTCATGCCCAAGTGGCGCGATCTATAAGCGTGAAGAAGACGGCATTGTCTTGATTGACCAAGAAAAATGTCGCGGCTGGCGCATGTGTATCTCAGGCTGCCCGTATAAAAAGATTTACTACAACTGGAAGTCGGGGAAATCTGAAAAATGCATCTTCTGTTATCCCCGTATTGAAGCCGGCTTGCCGACCGTTTGTTCAGAAACCTGTGTTGGTCGTATCCGCTACTTGGGCGTACTGCTTTATGACGCGGACAAAATCGCTGAAGCAGCAAGCACACCTAACGAGCAAGACCTTTATCAAGCACAGTTAGACGTATTTTTAGATCCAAATGACCCTGCTGTTATCGCCCAAGCATTAAAAGACGGTGTACCGCAATCGGTCATTGATTCAGCCCAGCGCTCACCAGTTTATAAGCTAGCGATGGATTGGAAGCTTGCGCTACCACTACATCCTGAATACCGCACGCTGCCGATGGTTTGGTATGTACCGCCATTATCACCGATTCAAAATGCTGCTGAAGCAGGCAAAGTCGGTATGGATGGTTTGATTCCAGATGTCGACAGCTTACGTATTCCTTTGCGCTATTTAGCAAACATGCTTACCGCAGGCGATGAAGAACCAGTTCGTCTAGCATTGAAGCGCCTACTTGCTATGCGTAGCTACAAGCGTATGCAATTGGTTGAAAAACAAGAAGTCCAAAGTATCTTGGATGATGTCGGTTTGACCAAGCTGCAAGTGGAAGAAATGTATCGCTATCTCGCTATCGCTAACTACGAAGATCGCTTTGTGATTCCAACGGCGCATCGTGAAGAAGCATTGAGTGACGCTTTTGCTGAACGCAATGGTTGCGGATTCACCTTTGGCGAAGGCTGTTCAGGACATTCGGACAATAGCATGTTTGGACAACGCAAAACCAATCGCCGCGATTTCATCGATACTGTCCAAAAGTGGGAGTCATAAGATGCAAACTACTCAACTTAATAACAGCACTTCAGTGCATGAGCCAATTACCCAACCAACCATCGGCAACTCGGATTTGAAGCTACTCAAGGTACTCAGTCTACTTATCGACTATCCAAGCAATGAGCTGTTTCTCGGCGATACGCTTGCCGATTGCACCGAAATTGTCGCCAAATCAACGCTGATTAGCCCAGAAGTACGCACGCAAATCATCGACTTGATTGAAGATTTAATCGATACCGGCTCTCTTGAGGCGCAAGCGCGTTATGACGGTCTGTTTGAGCGCGGGCGTTCTTTATCACTATGGTTGTTTGAGCATGTACATGGCGAATCGCGCGACCGTGGTCAAGCGATGGTCGATTTGATGGGTCAATATCAAGAAGCGGGCTTTGAGATTAGCGTCAAAGAGCTGCCTGATTATCTGCCTTTATATCTCGAATTTTTAGCGTATCAAGCAACCATTATTGAAGACGACATTCAAATTCGTATGGATATCGCTGATGTGAGCCATATCCTCGCTTTGCTTGCCGCCAGATTAGAGGGTCGCGGTAGCTTGTATAAAGGCTGCTTCAATGCGCTATTGCAAATCGCTGGTAAACCGCTCGATATCGTTGAAGAGTATCAAGAAAAAATCAGCAAAGAGAAGCGTGATGACAGCTTTGAGGCATTAGACAAAGAATGGGAAGAAGAAGTGGTGACGTTTTTAGATGCGCAACAAGAAGAGCGTTGCCCGTCACAAACAAGTACCCAAAATCTTGCAGCAAAAGCTAGCATAAAAAATGCCTCTGCTACTAATGCGGTCGATGCTCCAGTGCACTGGGTAGATTTTAAAACCAACCAACCGGTTAAATCATAATAAGGAGAAAGGACATGAATATCGCAGATCCTAGTGTGCAGTCTTTAGCCAACCTAAACTGGCTACAAATTTTCCTTTTTGGCGTTTATCCGTATGTGGCATTGACCATCGCTATTATTGGTACTTGGGTACGTTTTGATTTATCTCAGTATTCATGGAAGACAGGCTCGACGCAAATGCTCAGAAGCAAAAACATGCGCCTTGCCAGCAACTTATTCCACGTTGGCATTATCGTGGTGCTCCTCGGTCATTTATTTGGCATGTTGACGCCGCATTTTCTTTATGACAGATTTATCAGCGCCGGACATAAGCAGATATTAGCGGTGGTCGTTGGGGGTATCGCAGGCGTGTTTTGTTGGTTTGGCTTGGTCATGCTCATGTGGCGACGCTTTACCGATGACCGTATCTCAAACACCTCATCGTTCTCAGACAAGCTGGTACTGGTGCTGTTATTTATCCAGCTGAACTTAGGTCTGCTGTCCATCTTTACGTCAGTGAAGCATTTAGATGGCTATACCATGATGAATTTGGCAGGCTGGGCACAGGACATCACAATCTTAAGACCTTTGCAGGCAGCGGCGCGCATTGAGCAAACTGACTTAATTTATCAGCTGCATATGGCGCTAGGCATCACCCTGATTGCGATATTTCCGTTTACACGGCTTATTCATATCATCAGCGCGCCAATTTGGTATTTCGGCCGTCGCTATCAAATTGTCAGACAAAAGAACTCTCAGTAAGGCTATAGAGCAGTATCTAAATGGAATGGCGTTTTTAACCCTATCCTCACCTAGATATTGCTCTTTCCTTTCCCTTACTTTTAATGATGAATCAACACGCGCTATATTTTAGAATTTCTATTACCAGAATCCTTAGTGGAGCAAAGCCATGACTGTCAGTACCTACAATCCAGCCGACCATGCGACCAACCAAAACGCTCATGTGCACAGTGGTAATCATCACAGCCATAGTAATGACAATCACAATCACAATCACAGTCATGCCGATCACACCTCTACTGGTCGCGGTGATGATATTCTTAGAGTAATGCCAACCTTGTCTGATTTGCAAAAACCGCATTCTGACCAAGAGTTCATCGAAAAAGCAATGGCAGAAGAGCGCAGTAACCATAAAAACCTGATTGCCTCTAGCCGTGATGAGCTGCCTTCAGTGACGGTCAATGGGGTGATGATAGATAGAACCAATATCGCCCAAGAGCTGCAATATCATCCAGCAGAAAACAAAGAAGACGCCGTCTTTTTAGCGACGCAAGCGCTGGTTGTGCGCGAATTACTGAGATTGGCGGTTTTAGATGAGCCAAGCCTTGGTGAAGCGGCATGGGAAAACGACGAAGAGCAAGCCATTTCTACTTTAATAGACAAAAACGTTCAAGCAACGATGCCAGATATGGCAACTTGTGAGCGCTATTATAAGCAGAATATGACTGACTTTAAAACTGATCCCATCATGACTGTACGCCATATTTTATTGGCATGCCCGCCTGAAGATGGCGATGAGCGCTTAAAACTTAAAAAGACCGCGTATGAGTTTATCGAACAAATCAAAAATAACGCCAATCCTGATGCAGAATTTATCCAGTTGGCACGCCAGCATTCGGCTTGCCCTTCAAAAGAGCAAGGCGGCGAACTGGGTGTGATTAGCAAAGGTCAAACCGTACCAGAATTTGAAGGTGTATTATTTAAGCTCAATAAAGGACTTGCGCCCAGCCCCATCGAAAGCCGTTACGGTTTTCACATCGTTGAGGTGCTCAATAAAGAACCTGGGATACAGATGACTTATGAGCAAGTCAGCCCTGCGATCCATAATAAATTGAGCCAACAAGCCTTTCACCAATCATTATGCGATTACCTGTTTACCTTAGCGCATGAAGCTGATATTCAAGGTATCGAGATGACACTTGAGCAAGAGAATATCTTCCGTGGCTAAGCAGTCCGCTGTCGGTCACTTAATTCTTATGTTATAAAGTAGCTGCTATGGTATAAAGGTTCTTAAGACATTACCTACCTCTTATGCTATGTGTCGTTCAATATCAATAACACAGTTCAATATTAATAAAATGAGTAGACGTTTATGATTACGGTTGCAGGACTTATCTCTGAAATACAGCAGCGCATAGAAACTTATAATACTAACGACTATCCGCTACACAAAAGAGTGGTCGAAAGCTACGACTTATTAGACAGCCGTCATCATATATTGGCAGAAGATATTGTCTCGCCTTTTGCAATACCAAGACAAAATCTATCGGCGATGGATGGTTATGCGATCGCTAAAGACAGCATACTCTCGGCAGACAGCACGATTGATATCGTGGGTGAATCACAAGCAGGCAGTCCTTATAGTGTCGACATCACAGCAGGACAAGGGGTGCGTATTTTTACTGGTGCGGTCGTTCCTGATAGCTGCGATACGGTCATCATGCAAGAAAATACCAACTTTGCCGCCATAAAAGACCGCATTGATAAATCGCAGCCCTATGCCATTACTCTCAGTCAAGACGCTAAGCATGATGATAATATCCGTAAGCAAGGCGAAGAAGTTGAAACTGGCGAAGCGGTTTTATTAAAGGGTAAACGCCTAAATCCTGCTGATATTAGCTTATTGGCTAATTTGGGCTTTGGTCAAGTGACGGTCTATCAGCCTTTAACCGTTGGTGTACTCGCAACCGGTGATGAGCTAGTGGCCATTGGCAATGAGCTGACGAGTTTGGCGCAAATCTATAACTCGAACACGCCTACCCTAAAAAGCTTACTCGCTGATTTGCCGGTGACTATTCGTGATTATGGCATTATCCCAGATGACTTAGATAAAACCACCGCCGCCGTAACCCAAGCCATGCAAGAGTGTGACGTCCTTATCTCTACGGCTGGTGTATCGGTTGGCGACTATGATTTTTTAACCACGGTTATTGAGCAGCTTGGGCAGATTAACCACTATAAAGTCGCGATGAAACCCGGTAAGCCATTTGTCTTTGGCGAGCTGACTAAAAATCTTGCCAAGCCAGTGCTATATTTTGGCTTGCCCGGCAATCCTCTATCGACCATCGTTGGTAGCCTACAATTTGTCATTCCAGCCTTGTGGCAAATGGTAGGCGCTGCGCCACAAGAGCGACCCATGCAGTTAAGCCTAACCGCAACGCTTAAAAATGATGTCAAAAAATCAGCGGGACGGATGGATTTTCAAAGAGGCATATTATCCCAAAACGAACTTGGCGATTTCCAAGTTGAAAGCTTTACCAAGCAACAATCGCACCGTATCAAACAACTAAGCCACGCCAATTGCTTTATTGTATTGGCACAAGATTCTGGCAATGTAGCCGCTGGTAAAACCGTAAAAGTGCAACCTTTCCCTTGGTTGCATCGCTAAATAATTGCTAAACAACAGCTAAATAATTGCATAATTAATAACGGTATAGCTAAAAAGCTGCATGGCTAATCAAGGGTGTAAAGAGTTACACAGTTAATAACTCTTTATACTGTTGATTAGCCATGAATCATGAGAAACTGCTTGGGGCGTATGTTGATTTTAAAAATCACAACCAAGTAGCATCTACTACTTTAGTGGTAGTTTTTGGGTCACTTACGGTGAATGGTTATTTGCGTGTAAACTGTCATAATCGTGTTTAAATAGAATTTCCCACTCACAACCTGAGGCAACGCCTAAAAGTACACACTATACTTAATATTAATGGTAATCATCTATGAACCATCTTGCCCCTACCGTAGGTAATGCGCAATTGTATGCGCCTGCCTCTGCACCCGTTATTTTTGATGGTGACTCATCATCGAACGTTGCAACGAAAGCTGCTAGCACGTCGACGTATTTTCCGGTCACGCTCTCTCAACCGTTAACCGATGGTTTCGCACGACGTCTCACCTATTTGCGTCTATCGATTACTGATTTCTGTAATTTCCGCTGTGAGTATTGCCTGCCAGATGGCTATCAAGGCAAACCCCCACAAAACGAGCTTAGCGTCACTGAAATTGCCACGTTAATCCGCGGCTTTGCCGAAGTTGGCACCAAAAAAGTCAGGATTACTGGCGGTGAACCCTCTATACGCCGTGATGTGGTAGATATTATTAAAACCATCAAAAATACCGAAGGCATTGAAACGGTTGCCATGACCAGTAATGGGTATAAGCTTGGTAAGCACTTAGCTAACTGGCAAGCCGCTGGGCTGAATCAGCTTAATATCAGTATGGACAGCTTTGATGCCGCGACCTTCCATAAAATGACTGGCTTTGATATGTTGCCACAGCTCTTGGCTGATATGGATACTTTGCTTGCGACCACAGATATTAAGCTAAAGATAAACAGTATTTTAATGGCTGAGACTGCTTTTGAAAATTTGATGGATGCTATCGAATATATCAAAAACAGAGCGGTCACTTATCGCTTTATTGAATTTATGCAGACCAGCGACAACAGCGATTTATTTTTTGCGCAGCATGCACAGTCCGATATTATTACCAATTACTTATTAAAAAATGGCTGGCAAACTCATATACGTGGTAGCAACGATGGACCAGCGATAGAATACAGCCATCCAGATTATCAAGGGCGTATTGGCATGATTGCCCCTTATGCTGCTCATTTTTGTGATAGCTGCAATCGCTTACGGGTTAGCAGTCAAGGCAAAGTACATTTATGCCTATTTGACCAAGGTAATTACGATATTCGTCAGTATCTAGAGCAAGATGATGTGGCAGGACTTGTTAATATCCTCCATAGCTTTATGCCAATCAAACCTGAACATCATCATCTTCACGAATCAAACAGCGGCATGATGAATAATTTGTCGATGATTGGTGGATAAAATCAATAATTTACCAATAATAAAAACTTCTATTTCCATAACAAGCGTATTTATTAAGGATTATTCATGAGTAAGCTGCAAGCACCCTTTACCCCGCTTAATATCGCCATCTTAACGGTTTCTGATAGTCGTACTCTTGCAGAAGATACCTCAGGGCAGTATTTGGTTGACCAACTGACCACAGCAGGTCATCAGCTGGCTGATCGTCAGCTGATTATTGATGATATTTATAAAATCAGAGCCGTCATCAGCGGTTGGATTGCCGACCCAGATGTGCACGCTATTATCACCACTGGCGGTACTGGCTTTTATATTAGAGACAGCATGCCAGAGGCGGTTGGCGTATTGTTTGATAAATCGGTCGATGGTTTTGGTGAGATGTTCCGCTTAATCTCAAAAGACGATATCGGCATGTCTACCATCCAATCTCGCGCTGTGGCTGGCATGGCAAATGGCACGGGCATTTTTTGCTTACCCGGCTCATCAGGCGCTTGCCGCACTGCGTGGGAAGGTATCTTACAAGAGCAGCTCGATAGCCGCACACGCCCCTGTAATTTTGTGCCACACTTTATGCGCACCAATCCAGGTCATGATTAATTGATGGTCGATGTTGCAGATAGATTAATCGAAGTAGATAAATGCAATCTCTTAGCAGGTATCGTTATTTTGGCGGGCGGCGCATCCAAACGTATGGGATCGCCAAAAGCTGAGTTGATACTCCCGACAGGTGAGCGTTTACTTGATTATCATGTCAGACAAGCGCTTGAATTGAGTGCTGCGATGATAAGCAATATACCTATTATGATTGCGGATAATGGACGCGGCTTTAGCATCAATCCAGATTTGCTTAAGAAAAACCCACAATCGCCAGTCTTTCATATTAATGATTATCTATCTGCTAACGATCTTTCTAGCAAGATTCTGTCAAGCAATGATGATAAGCCGATTGAAACAGGTGGCGCGTTGGTAGCGATTGAAGCAGCGCTGCAATCATTAAAGCGTTTGGCAAGTTCAAACCAATTAACGAAAAATGCAAACTGGCAGCAATCTTGGTTAATGGTCATTAGCTGTGACAGCTTAATTCCTGTCACCGATTTATGGCAAAAACTGCAACCTTATATCACGAAAAATCCTGATAAAACTGTTATTTGTCTCTCCGATGATCATCACTTATACCCACTGTTAGGTATATACCGTTTGAGTATTGAGCCTGATTTAAAGGATTATATTGACGATGGACAGCGGCAAGTGATGAAGTTTATTAAGCCGCTTGTGCAGCCCGTCCCTTTCGCAAGAGATTGGCAGTATTTGACCAATTTTAATACGCCTAAAGATTTTGAGCATGCCTGTTTAGCTTTAAATAACTTATAAACTAAACGACTTATAAAAAGGTTTATTGAGAGAAACTAGCTTTCAGAAAAACTGACCATTTAAGAGAAATGAAAATGAATAGCGACCAAGTAAACAACAATAATAAAAACAATCAATCCGGCTTATCGCATTTAGATAGCGACGGTGATATCACCATGGTCGATGTGAGTGGCAAAACAGCGAGCACCAGAGAAGCACATGCAAGCGGACAAGTGGTTTTTCCCGCGGACATTTATAAGCAAATCAAAGCAGCGGACGGTATGACCAAAAAAGGTAGCATCACCCAAACTGCTCATATTGCCGGTATCATGGCTGCCAAACGCACCCATGACCTGATTCCACTTTGCCATCCTCTGCCCTTAGATAAAATTAGCTTAAGCTTTGAATACGATGATGCAAACCATAGCGTTACTGTGACTGCCACGGTTAAAGTCACCCATAAAACTGGGGTAGAAATGGAAGCATTAACCGCTGTCAGTGTCGCTTGCTTGACCATTTATGACATGACCAAAGCCATCTCACATGACATTGTGATTGATAATATCCATCTCATGAAAAAAACCGGCGGTAAATCCGACTATCAACATGCCTGAAAGTAATTTGAAAACTATAAAGTTAAGCAGTTCATAAATAAGGGAGATTGCTATGAGCACTTTAATAGAAAGCAATACAGATTCAGAGATAAATACCATGATGAATATTAACGTCTTATATTTCGCTAGCTTAGCTGATGAAGCCAATTGTCATGAAGAAACAGTCACTGTGCCACAGCCAACTTCATTGACCGAGCTGTATGAACAGCTGAGCCAAAAGCATCGCTTTAGTCGTCCGCAGTCGGAGCTACGCGTGGCAGTAAATGATTACTTTGCTAAGTGGACAGATGAGATTTATGAGGGTGATAGTGTGGTTTTTATCACCCCAGTGGCTGGTGGTTAAAACCATTTAAATATCATTTGTATCACTAAGAATCTTAAAAATAATACGAGAAAATGGTTATGACAGACAATGTACACGGTCAATCGATGAGCATTAAACGTACCATTGATGAGGCGTACCTCATCGCTGAACGTGATGGTTTTGCGCTGTTAGATACCAATATTGATGAAAGTCGTCTTAAAAGCACCCTTGATAATGACAGTTGCGGCGCGTTTGTCTGCTTTGAAGGGCGGGTACGCAATCATAATAATGCCAGTAGCGTCAATCGTTTGACCTATTATGGTTATGAAGACCTTGCCATCAATCAAGGTCGCGCCATTATTGAAGAAGCCAAAAAGCGCTTTGAGATTACCCATGCCATTGCCATTCATCGTATCGGTGCATTAGAGATTGGTGATGTCGCTATTTGGGTTGGCGTGGTTTCCGCCCATCGCTATCCTGCCTTTGATGCTTGTCGCTGGATATTGGATACGATTAAAGCCGACATTCCAGTTTGGAAGCAAGAATATTACCAAGATGATTCATCTAAATGGCTTAGTAATAATGGGTAATAATGGCTACTCAAAGCGATAGCTAACCTTTAGTAATAATAGTGAGCGACACTGGCGAGCAATAATAAGAAGGTTTTATAATAATGATTAAATTAATAACCATATCATCAGCTTGCTTAGTGTTAACGCTAACCGCTTGTAGCAAAGAGCAAACCACTCAGCCAGTCCAATCAGATGTCGATAACACCACTGAGCAGAGTCAAACACTGCGCATCGCAGCGGCTGCCAACTTATCAGATGTATTGCCTGAGATTATTGCGGGCTATCAAATGGATAAAAACTTGCCTGCGCAAGAAATTGAGGTCAGCTATGCTTCTTCAGGTAAACTATATGCACAGATTGCCTCTGGCGCACCTTATGATTTATTTTTGTCCGCCAATCAAGAATTTCCTGCCAAGCTGGTCAAAGATAAATTAGATGACGCCAACTCTGCTGACAAAACAACCCACGAGCCGTTTACTTATACTCAAGGTCAACTGGCACTATATAGTGTTAATAAATCCCTTAAAGAACTCAATCCTACTACCTTAAACGTATTATTGATGTCTGAGTCTGATAGCAAAATCACCATTGCCAATCCAGAACTCGCCCCTTATGGCAAGTCGGCACAAGCCTATCTACAAACACAAAATATCTTTGACACTCTCACTGAGCAAAATCGCATTATTCAAGCTGAAAATATCGGGCAAGCGTTTCAATATGCGCACACTGGTAATGTCGATTATGGCTTTGTCGCTCAATCACAACTGACAGCGATTAAAGCCACGCCTGAGCAGTTCTATACGTTAGCGCCAGACGCTTATCCTCCTATTTTGCAAGACGGGTTGGTGATTAGTGACACTACTGCCGCGACCGATTTTTCAAAATATCTGAGCTCGCCTGCTGGACAACAGTATTTTTCTGACGCAGGATATCTCGCTATAGATTAAGATAACTTTGATAAAAAATGCGCTCTAGCGGTTCTCATCGGAGCGTTTGATACTGTCTGGACTGGCATCATAAATAGCCTCTAATTCTTCTGTTGTCAGATAGCGCTCAACGATAGGAAACAATTCTCGTTCTTCAAAACGAATATGATCGTATAGCAAGGTGGCGAGTTCTTTGACTTGTCCAACGGTGACGTGATTGCTTTGAGAGTGCGGCAAATCTTGAACCTCTGCCATGAGTGCATGCAGGGACTTGTGCTGCGCATCAAGTGTATTCAGTACCGATGACACCTCAGGTTTGGAGCTGCTATGAGGCTGTAAGGCATGAGCCATTAGATTGTCTTCAATCTGAAAATGCTGTTGCATCTCGTTAATATAAGACGTGATATTTAGCCAATGCTCGGCAATTGCGTTAGGTTCATCAGCACATTCTTTAGCATGGCGAGATAGATTCAGACCTAGATGATGTTGACGAGATAATGGTTGTAATTGTGCGGCGCGTTTCATGATTAAGTACCTCAGTTAATCGACATAAAGCCCTATGTCAGTGGCATTTAAGGATTGTTATCTATGCTTAACTATATACTCATACTACACTTGTTAGGCGCTACTGTCTGGACAGGTGGTCATCTGATTTTGACCTTGGTGGTCTTACCAAAAGCGCTATCATCCCGAAATATTGATGGTCTGATGCAATTTGAGCAGCTGTTTGAAAGGGTTGGGATGCCGGCTTTGGTGCTGCAAATAATCACTGGCCTTTGGATGGCCTACCAGCTATTACCCAACATTGCTGCATGGTTTAAACTTGATAATGATTTTAGTATTCTTATTAGTCTCAAATTACTATTATTGCTAATGACTGTTCTGGTTGCCTTGCACGCTCGTTTTTATCGAATACCCAGATTGTCTATTCACACCCTGAAAGGATTTTCAATCAATATCATATTGGTCACTTTATTTTCTGTCGCCTTTGTTGTCGTTGGCACGCTCTTTCGCACAGGTTTAAATTAGGATGTGTCATCGTTTAGGTTATTAGGGTCTGTTGAACATTCGACCACGGCACTGACAGTGACTATTTTTTAGTCGATTTTAGATTAAAAATATCTAGTTTAGTCGTTCTAAGCGGATGTTTTTAATGACGAAGCGGCAAAAAAGAGTCCTGTCTCTTTGAGCTGATGTTAAAATCGCTTCATACTGTGTTGCAAGTCTAGCTAAGGCACGAGCATTATCTTCAATTTGCGCCTTGTCTGAAACGATTTGATCAATCAGCAGTGCCTATTTGTGAATGTTCAACAGACCCTGATATGTCCTAATATCTCATTGAATTCAACTACCTTAACATCTTCTTAACAGCGTACTTGTTACTGTAAGGCATTACACTCCTTACCATCCTGTTGAGAAGTACTTGTATGTCAATATCTCAAGCCGCCAAAATCGATGCGCCCAAAGCCAATAAAAAAAGCCGCTCACTGAGCAAGCTATATGATCGTGAGATCAATCTCAATCATCTGATCATAGTCGTTGCTCTGTACTTAGTAGCGACGGCGAATATTGGCTTTTTTGAGCAGGTACTCAGTGTTTATCCATTGAGCACAAACACGGGCTTTATTTTTTCCATCATAGGCTTATTATTTGGGCTGATGTGGTTGGTGTTGTCACTGCTGTGTTATCGCTCAACGGCAAAAGTAGTGCTTATCATAATGGTGCTGATTGCAGCTATCTGTGGTTACTTTACCGACGCCTACGGGACGATATTTAATCGTGATATGCTCATTAACGGCTTACAAACTGATCAAGCAGAAGCCATGGGATTAATGGCGCCCAGTCTATTTATTCGCCTGTTTTTATTAGGTATAGTGCCTGCTTTCATGATTGGTAACATTCGTCTAAAGCGATTGTCTTGGCAACAAGCAACCCTTCAAAAATCAGTCACCCTATTATTATCTATCGTATTGATAGCGGTGTGTCTGATGCCATTTGGTGATCAATACGCCAGCTTTTTTCGCCAGCACAAAATAGTCCGTAGTTATGTCAATCCTATTACCCCTGTTTACTCTGTTATCAAACTGGGTACTGATTATATCGCTGAGCGCCGTCGTCCCGATACGCTAATTCCTCATGGCACAGATGCAAAACGCAGCATTTCTTTTAACACTAGCAACAGCGCTGTAAAACCTAAGTTGATGGTATTTGTAGTAGGAGAAACCGTTCGCGCTGACCATATTGGCTTAAACGGTTATGCGCGCAACACCACGCCTTTGCTTTCAAAACAATCAGACATCTACAGCTTTAAAGACGCCTCGTCATGCGGCACATCCACCGCCTATTCAGTACCCTGCATGTTTAGCTACGCCAATAGAAAAACTTATGACCCTGATAGCGCTAGCTATAATGAAAACGTGCTCGATACGCTACACAAGCAAGGCGTCAATGTCGTTTGGCGAGACAATAATTCTAGCGCCAAAGGGGTGGCTGACCGCGTAACTTTTGAGGATTATAAAACAGCCGCGCTCAATCCAGATTGTGATATTGAGTGTCGAGACATAGGCATGCTTGATGGTTTTGATAAACTGGTTAAGTCGGGCAGCTCACAGAAAGAGACACCTAAAAACACACTTATTTTGCTGCATCAAATGGGCAATCATGGACCCGCCTATTTTAAGCGTTACCCTAAAGATTTTGCAGAATATCAGCCCGTCTGTATGACCAATGAGCTATCGAAATGCGACAGCCAATCGGTTATCAATGGTTATGACAATGCCATTCGTTATACAGATTATTTTTTAAATAGCGTGATCGACACTTTAAAACCCTATGAGCAAGATTATGAGGTGGTGATGGTATATATTAGTGATCATGGAGAAAGTTTGGGCGAAAACAATATTTACTTGCATGGTCTGCCATACGCTATTGCGCCAAATGCACAAAAGCATGTGCCAGTGATTATTTGGTCACCGACTGGCAATGGCATTGATAGCAGCACTATTGCTAAAAGTAGCTTAGCTAACATGATTGATCAGCCTGTATCACATGATTTTATTACGCCAACCTTGCTTCAGTTTTTTGGTATCACCACTGACGAAACCAAAGCAGCACCCACCTTTTTTAAAGTGGATAATTGAATTCTTTATCATCGCTCCGCCTTTTTAGGTAATAATACTCATGTACAAGATACTCATCATTGAAGACAATCCCGATATCGTCGCCAATATTTATGCTTTTTTTGAGCCGAAAGGCTTTGAGCTAGACAATGCCCATAATGGCATTAGTGGCTTAACGCTCGCATCGAATAATCGATATGACGTCATCTTGTTAGATGTCATGCTGCCGGGTATGGATGGCACTAAACTGTGCAAAAAGCTCAGGGAAGAGCTGCATGACAAAACGCCAGTATTGATGCTGACCGCTCGCGATACGATTTTAGATAAAGTGGCAGGATTCGATAGTGGCGCTGACGATTATCTGGTTAAGCCTTTCTCATTGGTGGAATTAGAATCTCGTATTAAGGCTCTCATACGCCGACATAAAGATGATCATTTTGAGCATGGTTTAACTGTTGGCACATTGTCTTTAAATCATAGTGAGCATACGATTACACGTGAAGGTAAGTCGCTAAAACTCACACCCACAGGCTTCAAAATACTACATACCTTAATGAGCGCCGCGCCGCGCGTGGTTAGCAAAACCGAGCTGGAAGAAAAGGTATGGGGCGAAGACATACCAAGCAGTGATGCACTGCGCACTCACATGCATGGGGTCCGTGCGCAGGTAGATAAGCCGTTCGATAAAATCATGATAGTCACGTTGCCCGGTGTCGGCTACCAGATTATTGATCCAGATAAAGCCTAAAAAACCATCGTCTGATGTCCTTATTTGACTCTCAACGTCTTTCATATCGTCTTTCACAACGAAGTAAATACCATGTTTAATATCGACTCCATCGCCAATAAGTTTCGACTCTCCTACTTGTTATTTGCCCTATTGCTGTGTGCCACTTTCGTCAGTATTTTCATGTATGCCGAAGTCAGAATGGAGCAACAGCTGGTCAAAGCTCGCTTATTGCAACAGTTAGAGCTTAGCCAAGAAAAAGAAGGCGATCAGCCTATTTATAGCGCTGAACCGGGTATTAAAATTTATCGCTTCGATAACGCACCGAGCAATCTGCAAAAACTGGCAACCCAAACCGTACAAGAGATGCCCGTCACTATCACCACTAAAAATGGTCAATCAATGACAGAGTTACATTTTTTTAACTATAAAAAAGACAAAGAAAACTACATTTTAACCTACTTAGAAAATACTGAAATGGTGATGGGGAATTACCCTGTTTTAGCCATATTTGAGCATTTAGAAGACATATTTGCCAACGCCCTAAAAGTAGCAGTCATTTTGAGCTTATTGATTGCAGCGATATTTTCATCGCTGTCCTCCAAGCAAATTATCAAGCCTTTATTAGACTTAAAGCAAGCCGTAGAAACAGATCATCGCAACTTGACGGAATTGACGCATCTGCCCTCCGAGGTTGGCGTGTTAGCACGCGCAATCGATGAAAAAAACCACAAACTTGAGCAGTACCTCAAACGCGAGCAGCTATTTACTGGTGATGTCAGTCACGAGCTGCGCACGCCTTTGACGATTATCATGGGGGCATCAGAAGTATTGTCCTCACAACTAGAAAACGACCCTCACTTGAGCGCATTTGCCACTCGTATCAGTACGACCGCCAAAGAAACCTCGGAGATTATCAGCGCCTTATTATTGCTGTCTCGTGCTCCTGAAAAACTGGATGCACCGCCAACGTCTATCAATGACATCGCGTTAAATGAAGTACATCGCTTAAATTACTTGCTTCGCCATAAGTCAGTCACTTGTAAAATAGTCGCAGAACAGCTGTATGTCGCACACGTACGACCTGAACTGCTAAAAATGGCACTGGGTAATTTGATAAAAAATGCGTTTCAGTACACCGATGAGGGTGAGGTCATCATCACTATCGATGCTGAAAAAATCACCGTCACTGATACTGGTCTAGGTATTCCTGAGGTGATGATGCCGCTGCTATATGAGAGATTTGAGCGTCTAGAGCAGCATTATAAAGACATCTCATTGGATACAGAATCGTCATCGGCAGCTGACGCCCATTATCCAGCAGAAGGCACAGGCTTGGGACTCAGTATCGTACAGCGCATCATGACACATATGGGCTGGCAGCTTACCCATCAAGTCAATCCGTTAGGTGGAAGTACCTTTATCATCAATTATCATTAGAGCAGATCTCTATTTTAAAAAAGCTTAACGTTTTCTTAATGCCTACCCGCTTATACTTAGGGCATATTGAACATTCGACCATGGTTAAATGATTAATATTTATCGCATACCTTGATATTAATAGACTGTGAAGCATTTGATATGAATAAAGCAAATCCTATTAATCTTGAAAACCAGTCGACGAGTCGTGGGGGTTTAAGCCCAATAGCAGGCAAAAAACAACTGCTACCTCATAGCTATGCCAGTGAGGCCAAGGGTAAAACAGGATTTTACCGTATTATAAAAGCCGCTGGTTACTCTCTGGACGGCTTTAAAGCAGCTTACAAATTTGAGGCGGCTTTTCGACAAGTATTTTGGCTCAATCTCATATTATTCACGGCTATTATATTGTGCCCTTTCACTATCAGCGTCAAAATGCTGCTGGTCATCGCTTCTTTCTTATCATTAATCGTCGAACTCATTAACACTGGAATCGAAGCCAGTGTCGATCACACATCGACCGCCAAGCATCCACTGGCAAAGATCGCCAAAGATGTTGGCTCTGCGGCGCAATTTTTGGCATTAATGCTGCTATTTATCTTGTGGATGATGGCATTATTGAGTGTTGTATTTTGAAAACATATTCAGCCAATGGAGTCTGGCTTAAACTCCTATGCTTGACCATCATAGCCACACTGTTGTTTGAGCACAGCCAATTAGACATTCATATTAGTGAGCTTTTTTACACTAATGGACACTGGCTACTAGAAAAAGGCACACAACCTTTTGCCTTTATTTTTTATGACTTACCTAAATTGCTACTCATCTTGCTTGGCATTTATCTCATAGCCGTTCTAATTCTGAGACATAAACAGGATTCAGATATCAATCTGGCAATAGAAAATGCTAAGTACGATAAACTGCTCACGCCTTTATCCACGCGTGAAATAAGTTATCTACTGCTTGTTTTAATTGCCGTTCCCAGTATGATTGCGCTACTCAAAGGTGTGACTCATGTCAGTTGCCCCAATCATTTAATACTGTTTGGTGGCGACTTGCCTTATCTAAATATTTGGCAAAATATAGCCGCTAACACGCCTGCCAAGTGCTTCCCAGCGGCTCATGCCAGTGCCGGATTTTCTCTATATGGCTTGGCATTTTTACCCACTCTACATCAGTATCGCTATAGAATATTTGAAATAGTCACGGTCGTAGGATGGACGATGGGACTGTATAAAATGCTGTTTGGTGATCATTTTTTTAGTCATACATTAGTATCGATGCTTCTGTCATTGACCATAACCTGCGCACTTGCAACTCTATTTTTTAAATACCCAGTAGCGAATAAAGCCAACAGTATCAATGCTAATGGCAAAAAATCTGATACGGCAAGCTTTCAAAAATCGTCGAAAACCCAATCTTAGCTGTTAAATAATAGCCAAATTAATAATGATATTCTTATAAAAATAAAGTTACTAAGTATTTGATAAGTAATGTATAAATAGTTATTTCTGACTGACTTAACATTGAGTAACAGCATGGATTGCGCTCGTCGACGACGTTCTTTATTTATCAATAGCCCGCAAAGGAATGTAGCTATGAGCATCCTATCTTTTATTCTAAAAAAATCACATCTCTACCCTTTACTGACACTGACACTGACATTGACATTGACACTGCCATTATTATTAATAAGCGCTGCACATAGCAGCCATGCCGCCAGTTATACCATCAATCCTGCTGGCACCCATGTGCGCTTTGCCATTGAACGCTTCCAATCCCCTGCCACTGCGGGCGGCTTTTATAATGTCCAAGGTCAACTGCAATATGACTCAAGTTTAAAAACTGGCAATATCTCCTTGGTCATTCCGATCAGCTCTCTAAATACGGGAAATAAAGCATTTAACCAGACTTTGACAGGCCCTATATTCTTTGATATGCAACGCTTTCCGTTGGCACGCTTTGATTCTAACAAATGGTATTTTAGCCAAGACAAATCACGCCCAATGGTCACAAAAGTAGACGGTCATCTAACGCTGCATGGCGAAACCCATCCTATTAGCTTAACAGCGACTAAGTTTGACTGTTATCTACACCCTACGCTCAAAAAAGATATTTGTGGTGGGGATTTTACGGCGATGATTGATCGCACCAAATGGAATATCGATAAATATGCGTGGTTTGGCGTCACTAAAAACCTTCACTTAAACATTCAGGTCGAGGCAACCAAACAGTAGCAGTCCTTATCAGCATTAATTTTATGACATTAATTTTTATAGCACTGCTTTTTTAGAGCCTATCCTCATTTTAAAAATGGGCTAAAAATAGCTAAACGTGCTGAGGCGGTACGGAATACGTGCCAACTACGTGAGCCACCATGTCGCGAGAGCCTTCAGAATAAAGCGCAACCTCGCCAACGATTAGTGTGCGCCCAACTTTCATCAACGTACACTCAGCGATAATACGTGCTTCTGCTGAGGGTTTGCGCAGGAAGTTAATGGTCAAACTCGTCGTCACCGTTAATGGCACAATACCTATTTTACCAAGTATCGCCACATAGAGAGCCACATCAGCGATGCTCATCAATACTGGTCCAGAGACCGTACCACCGGGACGCAATTCATTGATACCAATATCGTGTGATAAGGTCGAGCGATTGTCACCGACTGCCTCGATGACACATTTGGTTTGTGGAAATTCCAACGCCATAAAGGCGACAATTTCTTCTTTGGTTGCAGACATATCCCTTCCTTGGATTTTATTATCCTTAATCAATGCACCACTGGCGTACCTTCTGTACTAAATGCAAAGCCTTTATTGCTAAAATTACCGATCATCACCGCCTCAATGACAGGCTTGACCGTCTCATCTATCCCTTCGACTTCGATGATAAAGTTGGCGCCCGATCCGCCTTTATCCTCTTCTTTTTCGACGATATAATTGAGCGTGGCCATTGCTGGAAGCTCAATCGGTTTGGTTAAATAGGATTTTATAAAGGTTCCATCAGTGCCATAGTAGTCAATTTTATTGATATACAGTGATTTTTTTAGCGTGGTATTGCGTACACTCAAAGTCGCTGATAGCAATACTTTACGATTGTCTCTATCGGTGTAGATGTCAGAATAAATGGGCACATAAAAGGTTTGTTTATAGGCAAACTGGCTACGATCAACCGCTGTTGTCATCTCCAGCTCTTGAATAGGGTCTTGATGTTTTTCTGAATACAACACGTTCGGGTCTTGTGGCGTCTGATCACAGCCTGACAACAATGCCATCGTCGCAAGCAACAAGACGGATATAGTGCACTTACTCATAAGTTTCCCCTTTGCCTTTTCATGTCACGGCTGTTGCAAATGTTTATTTGATTTTTACACCGACACTACGCAGAAACTCGTTGATATGCTTGTTAGCACCGTAGATGACCAATACGTCTTTATCTTGCAATACTTGCTCAGGCGCCGCCAAACCTTTAATACTAGGCTTACTTTGCGTACGACCAAAGCTGTCTTCATAATACTCATAGCGCAGGGTACTAAGCAATCGAATATTGAACTTTTGCTCCAATTGCAAGTCATCAACAGTCTGACCAATCAACGACTTGGGAATGCTAATCTCTACCATACTGAAATGATCACTCAGCTCAAACGAGTCGACGAAATAACGTAGCGACAGCCGTTTGGCCCAGCGATTGGCCGCCTCTTTTTCAGGGTGGATAAGGTCGTCCACACCGATAGCTTGCAACACTTTTTCGTGCAGCGGATTGATACTACGACTGATCAAACGTTTTGCTTTTAGGGTTTTAAATAATGCCGTCGCCATGACGTTTGCGCCTTGGTCTTCACCTATTGCGACAATAACGATATCGGTGTCGACAATCGGTAAGCCATTGACGGTATATTCATCCGTGGCATCCATACAGATGGTATGAGAGATGACTTCCTTATACGCCTCAACCTTTTGCATGCTACTGTCAATAGCAATCACTTCGTGCCCCTGACGGGTCAACGCCATGCCTAGCGATGAGCCAAAGTTCCCTAGCCCTACGATGATATATTTCATAACCTTATTAACCTTTTTCAGTATTTTTTAATGATGAAATGGCTTATTTACGACCATTTAATTGATCGTGATTTCTTCAGTTGGATAGCGATAATTGCGCTGGCGTCTATTTTTAAGTAGGGCAATAAAGATGGTCAACATGCTGACGCGCCCAACAAACATAATGACAGATACCACCATTTTGCTAAAATCTGATAACTCTGTCGTCAAATTCAGACTTAATCCCACCGTGCTGTAAGCTGAAAAACACTCAAAAACCACCTTGATTAAATCAAGCTCTGGTTGATCATAGCTGATGAGCGTCACCCCCATACCGATGACCAATAAAGACAGCCACATAATAGAAAATGCACGGCGAATTGAGATGTCAGCAATCTGCCGCTTAAAGACCTCAACATTGGTCTGACCACGTGCCAAACTCAAAGTATTTAACAGTGCAATCGCAAACGTACTGGTTTTGATACCACCGCCCGTCGAGTTTGGCGAGGCACCAATCCACATCAAAAATATCGTCAACATAATCGTGGGAAACGCGAGTTCACCCATGTCGATGGTATTAAATCCTGCGGTTCGCGGCGTGGCAGCAGTAAACAGCCCTGTGACAAGCTTACCGAAAAAACTGCGATGGTCTGCCAGCACATTATTATATTCAAATATCATCACACCGATGAGACCTACCAGCAATAAAGCGCCCGTCGTAATCAAGGTTATGCGGCTATTAATATTGAGCAACCATGGTCGATAAATATAACGCTGATCATGGCGATATATCAGGCGCTCGGCACGATCACGCAAATAACGCAGCACATTGACCACAATGACAAAACCCATGCCACCAAAGATAAAGGTCGTAGCGATAATCAGTTGTAATGGATAATTAAAACGTAGCGCGTCATCATACATGCCAGCGCTAAATGTAGAAAATCCAGCATTACAGAACGCAGAAATCGCATGGAAAACAGAGAAGAATAACTGCTCAGACCAATCCATATCTGGTATGTCATAAATACTGATATAAATGAGTGCCGCAGCCACTGCCTCAACGGCAAATGTCACATATAGGATGGATTTGAGGGTCGATACCACATCACCCATGCCGCGCATGTAAGACATCTCACTGATGCTCGCTTGCGTCTCATAACTGACACCGCCCTTAAAGAAATAACTAAAATACGTCACAAAAGTCAAAATACCCAAGCCGCCGATCTGTATCAGCCCCATGATAATGACTTGCCCAAAAGTTGTGAAATAAGTCGCCGTATCTACCACGATGAGACCAGTCACACAGACAGCACTGGTCGCGGTAAAGAGCGCATCCATGAAAGACAGCGGCTGCGTCGTTGCATTGGGCATCATCAGTAGCAATGCCCCGACCAATACTAATGACAGGAAGCTTAAGATAAAAAACTGTGCAGGGTTTAGAAAGGTACGATTGAGATTAAAATCGTGGTCAGATATTTCACGAATAAAGGTCACAAAGACGGCAATTTTGATGGCAACAAAGCCATCAACAGCGACCGACATCCCAGAGCGCACCAAATCAGTGAAATGCGCTACCAGTAAAATGACAATCGCGATACTGGTCAGTAAGTCAAAGACCGCGACTTTATTTAGAGTCAGCGGCTTTTTGCTATAGAGGTAACGCCCTGCCGTCACAACAAAGCCTAAAAAGATAATCGCCAGATAAAAAATATGGAAAACCTGTTGTAACCACATCGGCAGCGTGAAACCACTGTCTAATAAAGCAATGGCTACGCCGATAATACTAATAACAATCGTGACATTATTTAACAATCGATAACGCTTGGCTGCATGCATCGCCCTAATCCATGATAGGAATAACCACGATATTTATACTCCTTTTTTGTGTTACTCACAAAAACTGATTTGAGATAATCGTAACCAATTATGATGCCCTATTGAACACTCATACCTAGCCATGCTGATTGCTAAAATGGCTGTAGATAAATTATAGATTGGCAGTAACGGTAATATTTACGTTTTAACGAGGTTTTGTGAGGTTGGATTAGATAAAAAATGATCACTGTGAGGGTCGCATAGTGGCATTTCTATATAGTGACATTTTTCCATGGCTACATTTTTGGATAGTTGCAGTGCAAACATATGCCCTAGTAAGTTCATTAGTTTATAGGTTGGCGTATTTATGAGCGCTATATCCTAATAATCATCTTTACGTAGTTTCTGTCGATGTGGTCGCCATTTTCACCCCGCCCCATGTCACCAAACCAACGCCCAGTGCGATCAATGAAGCACCCAAAAACAGCCCTTCTGGCGGCATCTCACCCTGCAAAAAAATAGCCACTGGCACACCGACAACTGCGCCGACCGAGCCTAATAAACTTAATAAAACAGGACCGCCGGTTTTTTGTAATAAAAACAACAATAAGAATTGACCCGCAAATACGGCGGCTTGTATGCCAATCAAACCTAGCGGCAACCAGTCTAGCGGCATTTTGACTGAAAAATTAGGCAACACACTAAATGACAGCAGCAACAGCGACGCCGCGATTAGCATACCTGGCGCGAGTGCACTAGGCGACGCTTTATCAGGCCAGCGTAAGGTGCGATATATATTACCAATAGCCAATAATACTGGCCCGCAAAGCGCGATCAAAATCCAAAAAGTACTGGCGTCTGGCGTCGAAAACTTACGCGCTGCCAATACTCCTGCGCCAAGAAGCGCCGCGGCCACACCCAAAGCGCGGACGATATTAAATCGCTCCATCCTCAGTGCCAATGCGCCAAGATAAGTCAGCAATGGTGGAAGCGAGATAATGAGCGCGACGAAACCTGCCCCCACATGTGGAATAGCCGAAAACAGTAGTAAATTAGAACCTGCAACACTGATGAGCGCCGCCACAAAATAGTATTCAAAGCTACGCGCATTTAAGGGAGGTAATTCATGGCGTATTAATGCAACGATCAATAAAATAGCAGCAGCGCCCGTGATGGACCAAAAGAGAAATGCCAGTGGTGTAACACCTATCTCACCAGCATATTTTGCCAAATTGGTAGAAAGACCAATCAGACCTCCTCCGCCTAACAAGCAAGCAAAAGGGATGAGCCATGTGCTGGTGTTGCGAGAAGCTTGCTGTTCTAAAGACTCACTCATCAACTATCCCATTGGATGGTGACGCTGATGACGATAGCTCATCAGACAAACCTAAATCTAAACCCTGTACCGCCTTATGTGCTGCGTCGATAGCACCAGCAATATAACCAGGAAACGCCTCTGACCATTCGCTTGCGCTACCCGTTAGGCAGTTTTGCCATGCACCTGTATTCGGCTTAGCAGTAGGTGCGCCAGCATGTTGACCTGCGCCACTGGCATCAGCAAGCGTTGCGGTCAATGAATCTTGCGCCCAGTCTTTCAGATACTCAGCCGTTGGCGTCTCTGCCTGTGCACCAAATAAACGTACCAACTGCGCTCGGCAATGGGCTTTTAGCTCCATTTCTGAGACGCTTTGACGGACGTGAGCAGGAACCCCAAAGAAGCCAAACAATGCACCTTCGCCCTCTACCAAGGACGCATCATGAATCTCAGTAAGTGGCCCTATTGCACTTCGCGCTGAACCCGATAGTCCTTGATTCCGCCAAAAGGGCGACTCATAAACCGCCACATATTTGGCATGTGGCGCCATCCATGTCGCGGTCTCTTGCCATTCTGTTATCAACGCCTGTGGTAAAGCAGGTTCAAACTTGATGTTACTCGCCGCCAAACGAGGCGGTAGCGCAAGGAGCACATGCTGCGCGTGATAAGTAGTTATTTGACCAGCTGTCATCTGTTCAGAGCTGCATTCGCTTTCTATGCTGATACAGCGCTCAGTCTTGATTACACGCTTTACGATTTGCCCCGTGATAATGCGCGTAGGATTTAAGCGCGCATACAGAGCATCAGTCAAGGATGCCATACCACCGACGAGACGCATAGACGGTGGCGAGCTTTGATAGCCTTGGGTGCGGATAGGTAACTTATCGGCGGCACGTTCCACCATCATGTCACCGTCCTCGAACTGCGCAAAACGTGGTAAATCTAATGCCTCGATAAGACTGCTCAACTGCGGCTGATACTCTGGCCAAAACCACGATGGCCCTAAATCAAAGCCATCGTTTGATTTTTCATGATCGACACTTTGACTACTAGCATTCTGATCTACTGATGATTTCGCAACAGCGATGCGCCCACCCAATCTATCACGCGCCTCAAGCAATATATAATCGATGCCTCGTTGCTCTAACAAAAACGCTGCATATAAGCCACTCAAACCACCACCGATAATTGCAATAGGTAGGTTTTGCATAACAAATCATTCCTGCTTAGTTGAAGATTTTTCAGTACTCAGTATCGAAGTTATTCAGCCAACAACTTGGTAAGCAGCTCGTCTATCTCAACCTTAAACTCTTTATCTTCAATCTTATTAGCCGTAATTTTGGCATTCTGTAGATTTAGGATAGCCGCATCCTTTTCACCCATTTCGATCTGTAGAACCGCCATAGAAAAAGCAATCGATGACATGTGGTCTTTTGAATTGATCGCAGTCGCTTTGGCTAAGGCCTTGTCATAAATAACTAAGGCTTCGTCTAAATCTTCGGTAAAGTCAGCCAATGTTTCCCACTGTTCTGGATGGTCTTTATCGGTATTTTCATTATCATTACAAATGGCTTCTAATTCGGCATAAAACCCATCAAATGCTGCTTGATTGCCTATACGATCAGCTTCCAATAACTCTTCAGCTAAGGTATAAATTGCTTTATAAATTTTGGTATTAATCATTGCTCATAACCTTTTATGAATTAGGATCTATGGTACTTGTTTTTCAGCCAAGAGTACTTGGCGAATATTACTTGGTAAACAGTGCTTAGCTGGGATTATAACGCAATTCCACTAGCCAAAATGACTGACACAAAAAAAGGATGCGATAGTCGATATCGCACCCTTTTTATTCATCAAACTACTAATCATTTTTTATCTGCTTAAAAGCTCATTATCTTGGTGGTTTGATCGACCATTAGCGCCCCGATATCAGCAGGATCAGCAGCACTCACGCCTTCAATCAGAGCCGATTGGTCAATACCCTTACCCGGTAGATAAAGTGCACAAACCTCAACCTTGGTGTTGGTATTTTTCATAACCATTTGCATCAAACCCTGTGGGCTCATATTTTTAGGTGGTTGTGCTGTGGTCACACTTTTGGGTGCGTCACGGAGTGCCATATCACCGGCTGGACCGCAGAGCAATACTCGAGTATTGGCACCTTGCTGCGCGGATTGCATAGTTAGCACCATCGACATGAGC
This sequence comes from Psychrobacter sp. NPDC064578, assembly GCF_044901245.1. Classification (NCBI taxonomy): domain Bacteria; kingdom Pseudomonadati; phylum Pseudomonadota; class Gammaproteobacteria; order Moraxellales; family Moraxellaceae; genus Psychrobacter; species Psychrobacter sp. NPDC064578. The sequence continues at coordinate 99,602 of NZ_JBJDPI010000006.1, read as the reverse complement.
TGCACTTGAGCATACTCTGATGTCACATTTATCAACACCGATGCCGTCGGTTTTTTATTCTCTGGAATGACGTCACTCTTTTGTGACATAGCGTTGGTCGCTGTACAGCCAACCATCAGTGAGGCGGCGCTTATAGCAAGTGCAGTAGCAACTATCCGTTTCATCATCTTCTCCATTTATCAACAATCATTAAAATCATCATTATTAAATTATACACTAAAATATATTAATAAAAGGTATAATATTATTTATGATAAGAAAGTTATGATAAGAAATACAATCTGTGGCGTGTCCTCATTTTGAGAAGAAAACAATAAAGCACTGAGATCAACTCAGTTCGCGCCAGTGCAACCACAACCGCGTATCAAGCTCAAACTGATGATACTCAGGCTCCATATGACAGCATAATTGATAAAACGCCTTGTTATGCTCATGCTCTTTAAAATGCGCCAACTCATGCACGACAATCATGCGCAAAAACTCAGGCGGCGCTTCTTGAAACAAGCTCGCCACGGTGATGCTGTTATGAGATTTTAGCTTACTACCCTGTATGCGAGACTGGGTGGTATGAATACCTAACGCATGTTTGAGGACCGTTAATTTACTGCTATAGCTGACATTCGATAACTGTCCCACTTTGCGCATATATTGGTTTTTTATCTCATTGATATACTGATAAAGCGCCTTATCACTTTTTATTTGGTGCTGAGTGGGATACTTTTTTTCTAGATATGCGCCCAATTTACCATCGCTAATCAGCAATGCCGCTTGGGTCTGAACTTGCTCAGAATAATGAGCGATGTACTTTAATGTGGTCACAAACTTATCCTTTGCTAATATTTCGAAACTGATAATCCGAAACGTATCTTTATATATTTTACCCTATATCTACTTATTTTATTTTTCATAAAACAACCCCATAAGCTGCATTCAACTTATGGGGTTGTTTGTTACGATATTTTTACTTAAGTGTTTTTACTTAAATATTCAGGACGTGTTGATAAATCAATTAACGCTCTAGATGTAGATACTGCAAATGGCGCTCGTACTGATTTAAGATATCGACCAACACTTGCTCTTTGGAGTAACCAACCAAGTCATACTCTTGTGAGCCTTCACTTAAGAACACTTCCGCACGATAATAGTACTCTGCATTCTTAGTTGAGGTGCTCAATGTAAAGTTAGGACGCTCAGCTTTAATCAAATTCACTTCATAAATAAAGTCGTCTTCATCGCCATGTCCAACTCGCAATTTTAGACCATCTATTTGACCGCTACTCTCATCCATGCCTTCATCTATATCTTGTCCGATATGTTCAGGGTTACGGATGTCCAAAGAGGTTTTTAGACCGCCTGCCGCAAATTCTTTTTCAACTTCCGTCATGGCAGGTCTAACCACATTTTGTAAAAAGCGTTCAACTTGTGCATGTCTAGGGAAACTGACAATGCGTTGCAAGCGTGCTTTCCAGCTCTTACCACTATCCAGCACATTAGCCGTACCAATCGTACTGGCCTTACGTTTATTACCTTCCTCTTTTAGCGACTTCCACATTGACATCATATAAAGTACAAGGATAAGCGAGAATGGCAAACCAGCAATCACAGACACTGACTGCAATGACGCAAAGCCACCTGCAAATAATAATCCTAAAGTGATAAGACCCGTTGCTGCTGCCCAAAATAGACGCAACCAAACAGGAGCATCAGTGTCATTGGTCATGCCGCGCGAGCTCAAATTCGCTAATACTAACGCACCTGAGTCAGCTGAAGTCACAAAGAATACTAAACCAATGACCACACCAGCGAATGATAAAACGTCACTGTAAGGAAAATACTCAAACAAGGCAAACATACCCATGGCAGCATCATTGACAGCGATTTCACCAAGTTCGGTCGCCCCATTGGCAACCAAGTCTATAGCCGAATTACCAAAGATAGAGAACCATGCAAAAATGAAACCAAGCGGAATAAACATCACGCCAAAGACAAACTCACGCAAGGTACGACCACGGCTAATACGTGCGATAAATAGACCAACAAACGGTGCCCAAGCGACCCACCATGCCCAGAAAAAGATTGTCCAGCCTGATTTCCAGTCGGCACCAGCAGTACCGTCATAGGCATATACATCAAAAGTTTTAAAGAGAATGGTTTGGAAATATTGACCGATATTTTGGGTAAAGGTATTCAGCAAATACACCGTATTACCCATCACCAATATGGCGATTAATAGTAATATCGACGATAGCATATTAAATTCAGATAAGCGGCGGACGCCCTTTTCCACACCTGTCATCGCCGAAATAGCTGCAGCAGCAACGACACCTACAATAATAAGCGTCTGGACTGTTTTGCTAGATTCAATACCAAAAACATGGGTCAATCCAGCATTGGCCTGCAATACCCCAATGCCTAAACTGGTCGCAATACCCATTAAGGTGCAAACAACACCAAAGGTATCAATGCCATCGCCAAGCCAGCCCTTGATTAAACGCTCGCCAAAGATAGGCGTCAGTGGTGAACGCAGCGCCAATGGCATATTTTTACGATACGCAAAGTACGCCAATGCCATACCGATTAAGGCATAAATACCCCAACCGTGTAGACCCCAATGTAAAAAGGTTTGCGCAAGTGCTTCACGCATGGCTTCTGCACTGGCAGGCTCCAGCCCCGTATGCGGCGTTAAATAATGCATCAATGGCTCAGAGGCACCAAAAAACAGTAAATCAATACCGATACCCGCAGAGAACAGCATCGCGGCCCATGCTAGGAAAGGAAACTGGGCTTTTTCGTGGTCTTGCCCAAGCTTGATGTCGCCGTATTTAGAAAAACCAACAAATAGTGCAAATATACTATAAGCGGCAACCACCAGCATGTAATACCAGCCAAAACTCTCTGATACCCATGCCATGCTTGAGCTTAACAATGTCTCACTATAATCTGGAAACGCAATCGTCCAGATAATTAATAAAATAGAAATAATAGCTGAACCTAAAAAAACCGTCTTGTTTAGAGTCAGGGGTTTCGTCGCATCTTTTGATGGCGAGCTGTACATAAAAGACCTCAATAGGTAAATTAAACAGGGTCTGATATTGATTTGTCCGTCATAACTTGAGGACTGTATGACGCACAAAGCAGTACCAATAAATGAAAACTGCAATGTAAATAAAAAATTAAATGACAATCAAAGGCAGCCACAACAGTATTAAAAATACTTAATACATTAGTGCTGATGAAAAAGACCTTTGCGTGGAAAGGTCTTCTTATTGAAATTGCTTATATATTTCATTGCCTAATAGCTCATATAGCTCTTTATACAGTAGAGCGGTAAGCGCGCATCGGCTCAGTTCTAAGCGGTGCACCATTGGCAACGTAATAATCTACGGTCGAGCGTGGTAGCTGCTTGCCGCGCATCTTATCGACGATTTTTTCTGCCAACATAATGGTGGTCGCGTTTAGATTACCACTGATGATATTTGGCATAATCGACGCATCAACGACGCGCAAGCCATCGATGCCATGTACGAGTCCTTCGCCATTGACGACCGAATCATTACCTTCACCCATCGCACAAGTACAAGACGGATGATAAGCCGTTTCACTATGATTACGAACATATTCGTCTAGCTGCGCATCGGTCACCAAGTCATCGGTTGGCGCAATCGAGCGACCACGATAAGGGTCGAGCGCTGGCTGATGCATAATTTCACGGGTGATGCGCATTGCCGCACGGAACTCGTGCCAGTCTTGGTCGTGAGACATATAGTTAAACAAGATGCTCGGATGCGCGCTTGGGTCTTTTGAGGTCAGCTTGACGCGACCCCGACTTGGCGAGCGCAATGAGCCCACATGCGCTTGGAAACTGTGTGACTTCACTGCACTACGACCATCGTAGCGCACTGCTAATGGCAAGAAGTGGTACTGGATATTAGGATGGGTAAACTTCTCATCGGTACGAATAAAACCGCCACCTTCGAACTGATTTGACGCGCCAAGTCCTGTGCCATTGAACAACCACTCGGCACCGATGGCAGGCTTATTCCACCATTTATTGGCAGGCGCAATCGAGACCGGCAACTTACATTCGTACTGCATATACAGCTCTAAATGATCTTGTAGATTATTACCAACACCCGGTAAATCTAAAATCTCATTGACACCCAAATCTTTGAGCCATTGACCAGGACCAATACCAGAGCGCTGCAATAATTGCGGCGAGGCAATCGCACCTGATGAAACAATCACTTCACGAGACGCATGGAAGTTCTTGGTCTGACCTTGATGCTCTACTTTGACACCGACAGCACGTTTGCCATCAAATAAGATCACGTCAGTCAATGCACCCGTTAAAATGGTGATATTGCTACGCGGTTTGGCGCGGTCAAGATAGCCACGAGCCGTTGAGGCACGGCGACCATTGGGCGTCACAAAGCGATCCATCGGCCCAAAGCCTTCTTGTTGATAGCCGTTTAAATCATCCGTGCTTGGATAGCCTGCTTGCACGCCTGCTTCGATCATCGCTTGGAACAGCGGATTGACTCCTGGCTTTGAAGTGGTCATCTCGACGGGACCACCGACGCCATGATAGTCATTTTCACCAGCATCGCGATTTTCTAATTTTTTGAAATACGGCAGGCAGTCCAAATACGTCCAGTCTTCTAAGCCTTTGATTTTCGCCCAATCGTCAAAATCCAAGGCATTACCACGGATATAACACATCCCATTAATCAGAGACGAGCCACCTAACCCTTTACCGCGACCACAATCCATGACGCGGTTATTCATATAGGGCTCAGGATCGGTTTTATAACCCCAGTTATAAGTAGTACCTTGCAACGGCATAGCGAGCGCTGCTGGCATCTGCGTGCGAAAGTCTAAGCGATGGTCTGGACGACCCGCCTCTAACAGCAACACCTTAATGTTGGCATCTTCGGTCAAACGGGTGGCCAGCACATTGCCTGCTGAGCCTGCACCGACGATGATGTAGTCATATTCAGGTGTGGTTGATGTCATAAAACGCTCCATAATATTAAAAAATCCATCATTTCATATCAGTAAGGCGGTGCCAAAAGGACAAATTAGTCCTAATAATTCAGCCTTACCGTTTTAAAAATTTCACAGCACAAGTGATTAAAATACCGATTCAAACTTACCAAGCTCTACTTGGATAGATTTGGTCTGCGTATAATGCTCAAGGGCTTCAATGCCGTTTTCGCGGCCGATACCTGAGTGCTTATAACCGCCCACTGGCATTTGTGCAGCCGACTCGCCCCACGTATTTAACCAGCAGATACCCGCTTCAATTTGAGCGATGACTCGATGCGCTCGGGTCAAGTCAGCAGTCACGACCCCAGCTGCCAATCCATACTCGGTATCATTGGCACGGCGAATCACTTCTTCTTCAGTCTCATAAGTCAATATCGACATCACTGGACCAAAGATTTCTTCGCGTACGATAGTCATATCGTCGCTACAATCGGTAAATACAGTTGGTGCGACAAAGGCGCCATTTGCAAGCCCTTCAGTCGTAACACGGTCGCCGCCTGTTAGCAGACGAGCACCACTCGCTTTTCCTTGCTCGATATAGCCAAGTACTCTTTCCATATGTGGGAAGCTGACCAATGGACCCATATTAATATTTTCGTCCATCGGATCGCCCAATTTAATACGCTCGACACGCAATAATATGGCTTCTTCAAACTTAGCTTGCAGTGCTTTAGGGATAAACACGCGCGTGCCATTGGTACAGACTTGACCACTGCTATAGAAGTTCGCCATCATCGCAATATCAGCGGCGGTATCGATATCCGCATCATCAAATATAATCAAGGGCGACTTACCGCCAAGCTCTAATGTCACATCTTTAAGCGACGAAGATGCGGCACTTTCCATCACTTTTTTACCCGTTGGTACGCCGCCCGTAAACGAGACTTTGGCGATATCAGGATGCTGTGTTAACGCTTCGCCGACTTTATAATCGCCTTGCACAACGTTAAAGACGCCATCTGGCAGACCCGCTTCTGTCAATATTTCTGCCAGTTTTAGCGCCGTTAAAGGCGTGACTTCAGATGGCTTGAAAATCATCGCATTCCCAGCAGCTAGTGCTGGTGCTGCTTTCCACATCGCGATTTGAATCGGATAGTTCCACGCGCCGATACCTGCGACGACGCCAAGTGGCTCGCGGCGAGTATAAACAAAGCTAGTATCACGCAATGGAATCTGACGACCTTCAATCATCGACGCAAGCCCTGCATAATACTCAACCACATCAGCACCAGTCACGATATCGACATATTTGGTTTCAGAGAGTGCTTTGCCCGTGTCTTTGGTTTCAAGCAATGCAAGTACATCGTTGCGCTCACGTAATATCGCAACCGCCTTTAGCAAAATACGACTGCGCTCAACCGCCGTCATTGCCGCCCAAACCTTTTGACCTTTTTGTGCCGCTTTTACGGCTTCATTAATCTGTTCACTGGTCGTTTGCTGAACGGTAGTTAACACTTCACCCGTGGCTGGATTGATGTCTTCAAAAGTAGCAAGCGATTCGTCGATTGCTAAGTAACGACCATTAATATAAGCAGTTTGTATTTGTTTTAAATCAATGATGTCTGTTAAGTTGTTTAGGTCTGTTTTTGAATCTGTCATGCGGTGCTCCTATTAACGACTGGCAAAAGCCTTATAAACAAGCTAATGCTAAATGATGTCTTCATGGGTTAAATGTTTAAAATAAATTTATATAGCCTATTGCTACAAGCCTGTCTTTCAATGCTTTTTTAATAAAAAAGCTTATTTGATCAATCATTTAAGAACAATATTTTATTCATTATCAGGTTGCGTCATTTTTATCAAACGCTTATGAATAGAGGTTTTATCTGAGATACTAATCCCCGAAAAATCAGAGAGCCAAATACCATCAGCCACCAGACGCACCATACATAAGGTTTCGGTATTGTCGGTTGCTTGATGTTTCTTTAATTGCGCATTTGCCCACTTGGCCCACAACTCACGTAACTCGCTATCGCCTAGCATCAATACATATAAGGTTGCTTGACTATCGAGCTCTTCCTGCCCCTTTTCGCCTAAGCTAATCGTGGCATTGATATAAGCACGAGTAAAAGAGCCGTAACGCACAGGGTCTTCTGCCATGGCTTGATTAACTTCTGCCTCAAACCTAGCCATCGCATCATGAAACACTTCAAGAATGAGTGCATTTTTAGTGGTGAAATGATGCATCACCCCGCCTTTGGTCACCCCGACCGCATCAGCAACCGCCTGAAAGGTCACTTTTGATAAGCCCTGCTCTAACGTGATTCGCGCTGCCTGATCTAGTAGCGCACGACGGACAACTTCGGGCTGTTTTTTACGTTTGTAAGCGTTTTCCATTTCCATATCAGTGCACCACAGAATTAGAGAATAAGTTCATCACCACGACACCACCCACAATCATAGCGATACCAACCACAGCTGCTGTATCAAGACTTTGCTTAAAAAACATCAAGCCAACGAGCGATGTCAGCACAATTCCCAACCCGCCCCATAGTGCATAAGCAATACCAAGCGGTATGGTTTTGATGGTTTGTGTCAATAAGTAAAATGAGATGGCATAAAGCACACCCATAATCAGGGTCGGCACCAAACGCGTAAACTGCTCTGACTTGACTAAAAAGGTTGTGCCAACCACTTCGCAAATGATGGCGATGGCTAGATAACCGTAGGCAATAGTGGTGGGACTCATAATTAGGTTACCTGTTTCAGGTTGATCACATATTAATAATGTATATACATTAAAGAAACCATACGGTCGGTATTCTATAGAAATATTCTAGCAATGTGAAGGGCTGTTTATGAATTTTTTGTTTCGAGGGAGGTACAGATTGCTTTACTATTCAAAAAGATAGTCGACTTGTCTAATCAAATTAGCGCTAGATTTTATATCCAACTTACATAAATAAGGGTTTTGACCACTTTTAGCCATTTTTAGCCCATTTAGAGATTTATCGATTGAATTGAAGACACGCCCTAGTCAAAAAATAATATTTTAGCGGTCAAAATTTGCCAAAACAGCCCGCTTTATAAGGGATTACTGGTTATTTTTCACAGTTAACAACAATATTTATAATTAATGGCATAATAAGGTTGACAGCCTATAACAACTTGGCTAAAATGTGCCCCACATAACGCAAACAAGACAAGCAATAGCGCTTATCTAACTTATCGTTATACCAACTTATTCTCCAATAGCTCAGTTGGTAGAGCAACGGACTGTTAATCCGTGTGTCCCTGGTTCGAGCCCAGGTTGGAGAGCCATATACTAAAAACCTTCATCATTATTTGATGAAGGTTTTTTTATGGTTGCCGTTTTCAATTAAGAAGATAGTCGCAATCTTAGGGCGTGTCCTCATTTTAAAAATGGTGAAAAAAATGAGATAAATTGCCGTCAAACAAGGACAGTAACGCAAATAATATCGAGAGATTAATAAACTATTTGACGATGTTTGGCAAAATTTAGCCATTTTTAGCCCATTTAGAGGTTAATCGATTGAATTGAGGACACGCCCTAGTACGATTGGCATGGCTACGGTGTTCTTTTAGGCGTTTTTGTTGTATGGTAAGGATAGTTTTGATTGGGTTAGTTTTTGTCTGAGTGCTTTACTCCTACTCACTAAAAATAATGGTTTATTATGATACCTGTACGTGTGAAAAATAAGTTTTCTGATCATCCGCAAAAAATCATGCGCCCGATCAGTATTCGTTTGTCTGAAGAGATGATTTCGCTATTAGAAGCCACTTCAAAAGAGTTGGGGTTTAAACGCATCCAAGGGCTTATTCGTTTATATATTCGTCAAGGGCTTGACCGCGATCATCAAGACTACACCCTAGCCCATGACGAGGTGTTCATCGAAAGCCTGCGTAAACGCGGGGTCAGCCAGCGTATTATTGATGAGGCCATTGTTGTGACCCACAATAATAATATTACTCACTCATTATCTGAGCTGCAAGAAAATGACCAAGCTCATGACTAACTATTCAAACAGTCGTTAGCTGTTACAGCTGTTAATAAAAAAGACTGAGTTTGCTTAACGGCACTCAGTCTTTTTTTGTGGGCGTAATAAAAATATCTATTGTGAATAAAAATACCGATCATGATTGCTTGTCAAAACTTATTATAAATAGTACGTCTCCTGCCCCTTTTTTCTGTCATATAACAAAAATATGCCTATTTTGCTTGCGATACAGCATTTAGCGATAATTAAACACAACCTTTCATCAAACGAGGTATATTAAGAAAACGCTCATTATTTTGTTGTCATTCTTTATTATCCATAAAGATTTTTAAGGAGGTGTACGATGGCGAGTTTACATCAACGCTTAAATAAAGCTTTGTTATTGACGATTGCCTTAGCGATACTACCAATCGTTTCTGGTTGCTCACAGCCAACCGCTGATCCAACCAAAAAAACCATACCGACCAACTCTGACCAGTGGCAGAAAAAACTCGGCACGACTTTTGAGCAGTTACCTCAATCTGAGCAGCAGTTACTCAGCCGCTACATGTTGCGAATGAAACTCAGCGGTGCCTATGAGTCGGGGGCGATGCCGCGTACTACTATCAAGCAAGCCCTTGTGCAGCAGCGTGAATACGAACGACTACATCCAAACAATCCAACAGGTAAAAAAAGCCCCATCGTCAGCAGCCAGCCAGCTTATAGTGCCAATGCGCAGAACTACCCTGTCGCTCTACTACCAGTCAAAACCAGCGATAGTGACAGCTTAAATCAAGTAAAACTGCAATTTATGCTCTCTAATCACGGCAAGGTCGCCATTCAAAGCTTTAAGGGCACACTGACCATGCAAGATGCTAACTTGGCGCAGGGCAAAAGCTTTAACGTACCACTAACACAGTTTGACCCGCCTATTAAACCAGAGCAGTCTGGCAAGATCATCATCGAGAGCAGTATTGAAGACATCAACGTTATGCGTGCCATTAAAAACACCAAAGACTTGACCATCATGATCAGTAAAGGCACATTGATATTGGAGAATGGGCAGGAAATTAAGTTTGATGAGTCGCTAATGAAATAAAAAAGTGCTGCAGAGTATTTATAAAATTATAGGATAAATATCCAGCATAAAAAAAGCCCCAATCATCACTGATTGGGGCTTTTTTCGAATTTGGAGGAGACGGAGAGATTCGAACTCTCGAAGGGCTACAAACCCTTGTCGGTTTTCAAGACCGGTGCATTCAACCACTCTGCCACGTCTCCATTTGTGCGTTATTATAGCGATATAACATAAGAATGCAAGCAATTAATTGAACGAATTTAAATTATTTTGATGCTATCGTTGATTCAGTTTAAAAGAGAGTCAAGGCAACTGCATGCAGAGGTATATGTAATACTTCAAGCAAGGTTAACACGGTCACTCTTTTATAGAGGATTGACGATAGGTTTTTTATGAGAAGCCAGATGTAGACACATATCTAGTAGTCTATTGGCATAACCCCATTCGTTGTCATACCATGCAAAAACCTTGTATTGGCTACCCACTTGCATGAGTTGCTGACCATCAATGATCAAAGACTCAGTCTGATGGATAAAATCACTAGATACCAACGGCTCATCCGTATAAGCCATGATGTCACGCAAATGTGCCTGACTGGCAGATTTGAGTGCCTCGCGGACTGCCTCGACAGACACATCGGGCGTATCAAAAACAAAAGTTACATCAATAGCGGCTACATCAATGGTAGGCACTCGTATCGAATGGCCATTTATCTTGCCTACCATAGCAGGTAGGACACGCTCTGTCGCCGCGATACTGCTAGACGTCGTCGGGATAATGTTATAGCCAGACGCGCGCGCGCGTCTTGGGTCACGGTGCGCTTGATCAAGCACTGTCTGATCAGCAGTAACCGCATGAATCTCCGTCATCATCGCTGACTTTACCCCAAATGCGGTATCAAGCGTCGCAATCAAGGGAACCAAGGCCTGCGTGGTACAAGAAACGCTCGATATAATCGGCAGCTCACGTGTTAGCTCATCAGTATTAACGCCCATAACGATACAAGCATCGACATCATCGAATGGTGCCGCACCGATAATCACCTGCTGCGCGCCAGCCACTATGTGCAGTTGTGCTTGCTCATAAGAGCGAAAATGTCCGGTACACTCTAGTACCACATCGACACCCAGCGCCTGCCAAGGCAACTGCGCAGGGTTAGGTTCTGAGAATAAATTGATACAGTAGGTATAATTGTTTTTTGTCAGACAAAGCTGTGTGGCGCTGTCATTGTTACCGTCATCGCTCGCTTCATCGTTGCTACTCGCCACAATATCAGCACTGACCCCAAGGCGACTTAGGCGACCATGCGTGCTGTCAAACTTTAATAAATGCAACAAAATATCCGCTGGTGCTAAATCATTGATTGCCACCACATGGATCGCACGGCCTAATACCTCAAAGCGCTCTAACAATGCCCGCAACACATTGCGCCCTATACGTCCAAAACCATTGATAGCAACCCTCAGTGGCTGTGTGTGCTCACTAGATGCATGAAACGCCGCTGCTGCTACTGGGTCAGATGTTAATTGATAAGTGGCGCTCGAAAAATCAGGCATAAAAGGATATCGCTATAAAAGGATAAAAAATTGAGCGCTATAAAGTCAGCGCTACAATGAAATAAAACCAACAAGTTGTCAATCGGCTCTAAGGATTGTTATATAACAGCTAAATGGCTTTGGTGAATGCTTGAACCCTGAATTGTCATACTTAGTATCAAGACGCCATTCAGTATTAGGGCGTTATAAAAATCAGTGCCAAACGAATGGCATTGTAATCAATACTTTGCTTAAGATGATCGAATATTGGACGCAATTTAATACTGCCATCATCATTGAAATCATTTGGATTATTGGCGACTTTAATCGCGACGTAGGCATTACCAACCGCCGTCATCACCTCATCCTCTGGCCGCAAATGATCACAAGCGAGGCTTGGATCTTGAGATTTTAGGTCAGCAATATGACGCATAATCGTTGATTGTGATAGCTGACGCGCTTGTGAGATTTCTGCAATCGACAAGCTTTCCTCTAATAATAATCGCGTCGCAAGCAAGGTACTGTCTGATTTGTCAGAAACTTGATTGCCCAGCTTCTGTTTTTTGTCTATTTGCGCTTGTTGTTGCTCACGGCGCTTTTTTTGCAAAGTGGCATAAGCATCAATCACTGATTTACTCAGCGTACCGCCCGATTTTAAAATAAATTTCTCATGCGCCTGCGTCATGCTCTCTTCATCAAGCATCGCATAATTGGCATCAGCTTCTTCTGACAGTACCAAAAACCGTTTGTCCGCGCCGCGTGCTAGCGGATCAAGCTGCAAACTCATGTCATTCATACCGAGCAACTGCAAACCTGCCAGCGACTTTAACCGTGACAATGCCACATAGCCCTGCCCAAGCTCAAAGGTGCGTGATAAATCAATCTCAGCAGCATCAAGCGTCATGCCTTGTGACTTATGAATGGTAATCGCCCATGCTAGACAAAGTGGTACTTGCTCATAGCTTGCCAGCACATCTCCTGTCTCATCTTCGATGATCCATTCTTCAGGCTCAGCGACAACTTCACGCCCTGAATTAAGCCGAACCACGGGCATTTTTTGAGTCGTTGGCTTTTTGGCTTTGGGTTTCTCTTTTATGGCTTTTTTACCTTTGCCTTTTACAGTCTTATTCGTCTCACTTTCAGTATTTTCATCATCATCTTCGATTAAATCATCACTGCTGTCTTTGCTATCATCGATTTTAACAGCGGCAAAACCAATCAATTCACCCATCGTACCGTTGGACACGCCAAGTTCAGTATTGTTTTTGATAAACATTACCTTGGCACCGACTTTTAACACCAAATCATCTTGGGTACGTACCGTTTTTTTAAGCGTCTCAACCAATTTACTGTCGCCCGTAGACGTGGCGGTAAAGCGCATCATCTCGCTATCTAATGCGGCAAGCTCTTTATCATTGATGCTATTAACGTTGAGATTGTGGGTATAAAGACGGGTACGTTTGATATCGACATTCTGATCAAAAGTCGCCTCCAGCGCGGCAATCGATTCAAAAGTGACTTCCTGACGACGAATTTGGTTGAGAATATCGTCCAAATCAAGTCCGCCATTAGCCGCCTCACTTACTTGACGATGTTGCTCGGATAAATAGCAAATGTGAAACTTGGCATCAAGCCACGCTTCAGACATAAAGGCAAATTTTTCACGATTGGTTTCACCCTTACTACCAATCGGTGGCAGCTGAAAAAAGTCTCCTGCGACCACTACCTGAATACCACCAAAGGCTTTGTCATTTTTGCGGATATGCTTGAGTACTTGGCTGACCAAATTGAGCTGCTTAGCATGCAACATCGATATCTCATCAATGACCAATACCGCGGTATCTTTTAGTCGGTCTGCCAAAAACTGCTTGCGTGATAAAGTGGTCAAGTCGCGGTCGCTTAACTCATCTTTGATACCGATGCCGGACCAGCTATGAATCGTTGTGCCATTCATGTGTGTGGCAGCAATACCGGTACTCGCAGTGACGGCGACAGGCACACGGCGCGCACGCAGATAGTCGATATATTGATTGAGAGTATAAGTCTTACCTGAACCTGCTGAGCCAGTCAAAAAGACATTTTGACCCGTTTTTAAGATATCAAGAGCAGAAGATTGACGCATATATCTAAACCAATTAAGTTAATAGTAATAAGAAAAACAGCTTAAGAGCAAATAATAAGAGAAAAAGCTGCCAACAATTATAGCAGCTACATCCGTTTCGCGGACGACTTTCACCCTGATAAACCACATAACTTAAAGTTATACGATACGAAATATATCATTATAAAAAGTCATTATCGCTCATCGCTAAAGCTCAGTACGATAGGGTCATAGCTTGGTCAGGATGGCCAAATATTTATGCTTAAGTCGTTTGTTCTTAAATAGCCATAATACACAACAAGGAGTCGTTAATGTTATACGCCTATCCCAATACTGAAAATAGTCCTGTTCAATTCCGCAAAAAATATGACAACTTCATCAATGGTGAGTGGGTCGCGCCACTCGATGGTGAATACTTTGACAACTCAAGTCCAATCGATGGTAAAACCTTCTGTCAAATTGCGCGCTCTAAAGCTGCCGATGTCGAAGCGGCGCTAGATGCAGCTCATGCAGCAAAAGACGCATGGGGCAAAACCAGTGTCACTGATCGCTCTAATATGTTGCTCAAACTTGCTGACGGTATCGAAGCCAATTTAGAGGCAATCGCTATCGCTGAAAGCTATGAAAACGGTAAACCAGTTCGCGAAACCCTTGCCGCTGATATCCCAATCGCCATCGACCATTTGCGTTATTTTGCGGGCGTTATCCGCGCGCAAGAAGGCGGCATTAGCCAAATTGATGAAGATACAGTTGCCTATCATTTTCATGAGCCTCTAGGCGTCGTTGGTCAAATCATTCCTTGGAACTTCCCTATTCTAATGGCGATTTGGAAAATTGCCCCAGCCCTTGCTGCGGGTAACTGTATCGTCCTCAAGCCTGCAGAGCAAACCCCTGCGTCTGTTTTGTATATGCTTGACGTCATAGGCGCGGCGGATATTTTACCTAAAGGCGTACTAAACGTCATTAACGGCTTTGGTGTAGAAGCCGGTAAGCCAATCGCTTCCAACCCGCGTATCGATAAAGTGTCCTTTACTGGTGAGACCACCACTGGTCGCTTAATTATGCAATACGCCAGTGAAAATATCATTCCAGTCACGCTAGAGCTGGGCGGTAAAAGCCCAAATATCTTCTTTGCTGACATTATGGATGAAGACGATGACTTCTTAGATAAAGCGGTTGAAGGCTTGGTCATGTTTGCGCTAAACCAAGGTGAAGTTTGTACTTGCCCATCACGCGCCCTCGTACACGAAAGCATCTATGATGAATTCATGAAACGCTGTATCGCTCGCGTGAAAGCGATAAAAATGGGCAACCCGCTCGATACTGATACTATGATTGGCGCGCAAGCCAGCTCAGATCAGTTAGAAAAAATCCTATCTTATCTTGATATTGGTAAAAAAGAAGGTGCAAAAGTCTTGGTCGGTGGTGAACTTGCCAAGCATGATGGCGATATGGCAAACGGTTATTATGTGCAGCCGACTATCTTTGAAGGCACGAATGATATGCGCGTGTTCCAAGAAGAAATCTTTGGCCCTGTACTCGCTGTCACCACTTTTAAAGACGATGAAGAAGCGATGGCGCTAGCCAATGACACTTTATATGGTCTTGGTGCTGGTGTCTGGACGCGTAATGGTACTCGTGCTTATCGTTTCGGTCGTGGCATCAAAGCTGGTCGAGTATGGACGAATTGCTATCACCTCTACCCTGCACACTCAGCATTTGGTGGCTACAAGCAATCAGGCATCGGCCGCGAAAACCATTTAATGATGCTAGACCATTATCAACAAACTAAGAACATGCTGGTCTCTTATAGTCCTAAAGCGATGGGCTTCTTTTAATTCTGTTTTTCAAAGCACTTTATGGCAAAAGCGTAAAGTGCGACCTCGATGCTCGCCGAGCATCTTAATGTAAAGAACGATGACAAGGAGTTACAACGTGAGTAATAAAATGAAAGCGGCCGTGCTGCATGAATTCGGACAACCTTTAGAAATTGAAGAAGTAGATATTCCAACCGCAGGTGCTGGTCAAATCGTCGTAAAAATGCAGGCATCAGGTGTCTGTCATACCGATTTGCATGCCATTGAGGGCGATTGGCCAGTCAAACCTAGCCCACCATTTATCCCAGGCCACGAAGGCGTAGGTCTTATCACCGCCGTTGGTGACAATGTGCATCATGTCAAAGAAGGCGACCGAGTCGGTATCCCTTGGCTCTACTCTGCTTGTGGCCACTGTACCCATTGCTTAGGCGGTTGGGAAACCTTATGCGAAAGCCAACAAAACTCTGGTTACTCTGTAAACGGCAGCTTTGCAGAATATGTGCTAGCAGATGCCAACTATGTCGGTATCATTCCTGAAAGCGTTGACTCTATTGAAATTGCACCAGTGTTATGTGCAGGTGTCACGGTTTACAAAGGCCTTAAAATGACCGATACTAAGCCAGGCGATTGGGTTGTCATTTCAGGTATCGGCGGTTTGGGGCATATGGCCGTTCAGTATGCCAGTGCGATGGGATTGAACGTTGCTGCTGTGGATATTGATGACGAAAAACTGGCATTCGCTAAAAAACTGGGCGCCAAAGTCACTGTCAATGCGAAAAATACTGACCCTGCTGAATATCTACAAAAGGAAATCGGCGGTGCTCACGGTGCGCTCGTGACAGCAGTATCTTCAAAAGCCTTTGATCAAGCACTAGGCATGTTACGACGCGGTGGTACTTTGGTCTGTAATGGTCTACCAACGGGCGAATTCCCAGTATCCATTTTTGATACTGTTTTAAACGGTATTACCATTCGTGGCTCAATCGTTGGTACGCGTCTCGACTTGCAAGAGTCGCTAGACATGGCAGCAGCAGGCAAAGTAAAAGCCACCGTTGCCGCTGAGCCACTAGAAAATATCAATGATATCTTTGATCGTATGCGTGATGGCAAAATCGAAGGTCGCATTGTCATTGACTATAGTCTGTAGCAACCATTATGTAGCCACATGCTTTATGATATTTTGAGATTCATAACATCGTCTCAATGACTGGCTAGAGTAATCATCAGTAAAGGGTCGTATCGTTTTCAACCACATATGATAAATCATGTGAGTGAATATGATGCGACCCTTTATTTTCTATTCAGTATGATTATGAAAGATATTCGTTCGGGTCTAACGATAAGGAAATTATTATGAACGTCACAGCGACAGAGTCTTGCAAAGCATTAATCGACTTACTAAAATCTAAGCACGGCGAGCTGATGTTTCATCAATCAGGCGGCTGCTGCGATGGCAGTTCACCCATGTGTTATCCATTAGGCGAATTTAAAGTAGGTGGACAAGACGTACTCATCGGCGAGCTGGTTGGCTGTCCATTTTATATGGGTAAAGCTCAGTATAAGCTCTGGCAACATACCGATCTAACGATAGATGTGGTCGATGGACGCGGAGCCAGTTTTTCGCTTGAAATACCAGAAGGTAAGCGCTTTATCGTACGTTCAGAGATATGTGCTATATAAGTTTAAATAGCATACACCAGCGGTTTAATGTCCTAGTATTGTTTTGCCATGCCATATGTTGATCGACAAACACCCCTTAGTCATTTTTATTTTATTATTCCAGCAAAATAATAGATACTGTAATGCGTACCCTATTTCAATAAACGCGTTTTAACGAGCACGTTTTACTCAGCATGGATGCTAGAAGGAATGTAAAATGGAATTTGATAAAAAATTTGATTACGTCATCGTTGGTGGTGGTTCAGCTGGCTGCGTACTTGCTAGCCGATTAACAGAAAACCCAGACATTAGTGTCTGCTTATTAGAATATGGCGGTGAAGGCAAAGACCTTGCTGTCCGTGTCCCTGCCGGACTGATTTTGATGGTGCCAGGCAAGCCGCTGAAACTGAATAATTGGTGCTTTCACACCACGCCGCAGATACACTTGAATGACCGCCGCGGCTTCCAACCACGCGGGCAATGCTTAGGCGGTTCATCCGCTATCAATGCCATGATTTATACGCGTGGTAGTGCGCTCGATTATGAACGTTGGGTTGAGCAAGGCTGCGAAGGCTGGGGATTTGATGATGTACTGCCCTACTTTATCAAAGCAGAAAATAATATTCATGGTAGCGGCGAGCTGCATGGTGATAGCGGACCGCTGCATGTCAGCGACTTACTGAGTCCGCGTGATATCTCCAAAGCATTCGTAGAAGCCGCCATCATCAATGGTTTAGATCATAATCAAGATTTTAATGGCGAAAAGCAAGACGGTACAGGGCTATATCAAGTCACCCATTTTCATGGCGAAAAACAAGGTCAACGCTGCTCTGCGGCGGCCGCTTATCTACATCCAGTACAAAACCGATCAAATCTGACCGTCATCACCCACGCCCAAGCCAACCGCGTCATCTTTGAAGACAAACAAGCCGTTGGTGTCGCTTATGAAAAAGATGGCGTCGAGCATGCGGTGATGGCGCGTCATGAAGTGATATTATCTGGGGGCACTTTTGGCTCACCCAAAGTCCTGATGTTGTCAGGCATTGGACCTGCTGAGCATCTACAATCGCATGGCATCGACGTCGTGGTAGATGCGCCCGATGTTGGTGGTAATCTACAAGATCATTTGGACGTCGTTTTTGATTACGAGGTCAATACCACTGACGTCATCGGTATTGGTATGGCGACGATTTCGACATTGACCAAAAGTATTCGGCAGTGGAGAAAGGATGGTACAGGCCTCTTGTCTACCAACTATGCTGAAGCGGGCGCGTTCTTTAGTGTCGGTGATGATCCAAAAGAGTGGCCAAATACCCAACTGCACTTTGTCATATCCCGCGTGATTGAGCACGGTCGTGATCTTAGACGTGGCTTTGCGGTCTCTTGTCACAGTTGCTACCTACGCCCTGAAAGCCGCGGTACGGTCAGACTGGACTCCGCCGACCCCTCAGACGCGGTATTGATTGATCCAAACTACCTCTCGCACCCAAAAGATGTGAAATATATGATTGCAGGCGCGGAGCGTACGCGCGCCATCATGCAAGAATCACCCATCGCCAAATATATTACTGAAGACTACCCTGCCCCCTATATCGAAAAAGACGGTATGCTCGGCTATATTCGCAACAAGTCAGATACCATTTATCATCCTGTCGGCACTTGCCGTATGGGTTCAGATGACCAGTCCGTGGTTGATTTGCAATTAAAAGTACGCGGTGTAAATGGATTAAGGGTCATCGATGCCTCAATCATGCCGACTTTAATCAGCGGTAATACCAATGCGCCAACGATTATGATTGCTGAAAAACTCGCAGACCTTATCAAAGCAAATCACAGTCATATTTAACGAATCACGCCATAAAACATGAGAAGATATGCCTCTTATAATTAATATTTTTATTTAAGAAGCTTATTTACTAAAACTTTATATTCAATAAAATGAAAATAAGCGAATTATATAAAATTTTAACCCTAGTTTTTTCGTGGTTATTTTTATCAGCATTTCTAAAATAAGGAGAAACTCTAACAAATTCAGCAATAAAGATATTAAAACAGAACGTTTTCTATCAAATTAGCTTACGGATGTCTTGCATTACCACTATTGAACAGAGTATATTTAAACCACTTATTTATATCGGTATTTTTTGCAAATCTGAATAATGGTTAATACAACCTGAAATATTTTTTATTTTGCATATCAAAAACACCATATAAACAATTGCTTTAAAGGGAATTAAAAGCACGCTCATTATATTTATAGGTCAAAAACGATCTTATAAATATATTGGCGACTATTTATCATTACATAGGATGTAATAATGCAAAAATCACTCTTCAAACTGACGATGTTGGCGACAGTTATTCTAGGCATCAGTGCCTGTAGCGGCGACAACAAAACCACCGATGAATCTGCTGCCAGCTCAGATGCTAAAGCAGCCAAAACCTTACTTTATTGCTCAGAAGGTAGTCCGGCTGGATTCGATCCAGCACAGTACACTGCAGGTACCGATTTTGATGCGAGCGCCTTTCCCATCTACAACGGCTTAGTAGAGTTCAAAAGAGATGGTACTGAGATTCAGCCAGCCTTAGCCGAAAGCTGGGATATTAGTGAAGACGGCAAGACTTATACCTTTAACCTACGTAAAGGGGTTAAATATGGTAAGACTGATTACTTTACCCCAACCCGTGATTTCAACGCAGATGACATTGTCTTTACCCTAGAGCGTATCACCAATCCAGAGTTTGAATTTAATAAAGCCTATCCTGCTGAGTTCCCTTATTCGGTCGGTATGGGGCTACCTGATATTATCTCCAATATCGAAAAAGTTGATGACTCTACCGTCAAAATCACGCTCAGCGAGACCAACGCGCCGTTTTTACAGAACCTAGCGATGCCGTTTGCTTACATCGATTCTGCTGAGTATGCAGAAAAGTTAATGGCTTCTGGTAATGCTGCTGATATCAACACCAAACCCGTTGGTACAGGACCTTTCGTCTTTACTTCTTATCAAAAAGACGCACAAATTCGTTATACCAAAAATCCAGACTACTGGAACAAAGATGATATTCATATCGATAATCTCGTGTTTGTCATCACCAAAGATTCGGCGGTTCGTGCGCAAAAAGTGCAAGCAGGCGAATGTCATGTGTCCGCTTATCCAAAACCTGCCGAAATTGACTCTGTCAAAAAATCTGGTAAGGCCACCGTTCTCGATCAACCCGGCTTTAACGTCGGTTATGTCGGCTATAACGTTGAAAAACCGAAGCTTAGCGACCTTAAAGTTCGCCAAGCATTAGACATGGCCATCAATAAAGACGCTATTATTAACGCCGTTTATCAAAGCGAAGGATTAAAAGCCACCAATCCAATGCCGCCCACACAATGGGGCTACGACAAATCTATCAAAGATGCGCCTTATGATGTGGAAAAGGCCAAGTCCCTTATCAAAGAAGCAGGCGCGGACAAACTTGCCATTAATCTATGGTATATGCCCGTGCAACGCCCATACAATCCTAATGCCAAACTCATGGCTGAAATGCTACAAGCAGATTGGGCGAAAATTGGTGTCGATACCAAGCTTGTGACGTATGAATGGGGCGAGTATCTAAACCGCGCTGCTAAAGGTGAGCCTGATGTCATTCTAGCGGGCTGGACTGGTGATAATGGGGATCCTGATAACTGGCTTGGTACGTTACTATCTTGCGATGCTGTCGGTGGCAATAACTACTCACGCTGGTGTAATAAAGATTTTGACACTTTGGTGACTAACGCCCGTCAGATTACCAATCAAGATGAGCGCGTCAACAACTATGTACAAGCTCAGCAGATATTCAAAGAGCAGCTGCCTTGGACGACAATGGCGCATTCGGTGGTCACGGTATTCACCGCACCAAACGTCGTCGATTATAAAATTAGTCCGCTTGGCTCAATACGCTTCGATGGTGTAAAGGTTGAATAACCTGAGCTGATGACGTCCGGTAAGACATGCATGATTGTTTAATTTATATTCGGCTGGGTCAGACACTCTGCTCCAGCCTTATTTATATGAGTTAAGCGCCTTATTACGCACTTTTTAAGCATTTTGTCACCGACTCTCTCATCTCTGCCAACATTCTACTCATCGATCTAAAATGATTGAACCACAACTATTGAATTGAGCAGCCCATGCTACTTTATATTTTGCGTCGCATTGCCATTCTAATTCCTGTCTATCTTGGCTTAACGCTATCGACATTCACCCTAATTCGGCTCGTCCCTGGAGATGCCGTTGAGATTATGATGGGTGAGCGTATGGTCGATCCGGAGCTACATGCTCGAGCGTTAGAAAGACTTGGCTTAGACAAACCCCTCATTGTCCAATACTGGGATTACTTAACCGGAATATTGACCGGTGATTTTGGTCAATCCTTTCGTACTCGTACTCCGGTATTACAAGATTTCTTTGCTCATTTTGTACCAACCTTAGAGCTGGCTTTGTGTGCCATTGTCATTGCCAGTGTTGTCGGTGTGAGCTTAGGTATCTTTGCCGCGCTACGACGTGGTACATGGATTGACTACACTCTAATGTCAGGGGCGCTGGCTGGCTACTCTATGCCCATCTATTTATTGGGGCCTATCCTCACGGGTATATTCGCCCATTATCTCGGCCTGTTGCCCGTCGCTGGTGTCATATCTGTCGCGCAGTTTTTAGACGTCAAACCTTTATATGGATCATGGCTACTTGGCTCTTTAACATCAGGAGAACCTGGCGCATTTTGGGATGTGGTCAAACACTTTATCCTACCGTCTATTGCCTTATCGACCATACCACTCGCAATGATTGCACGCATGACACGCTCGGCGATGCTAGAGGTGTTAGATGAGGACTACGTGCGTACAGCGCGCGCCAAAGGCCTATCGCCGCGCCGTGTGATATTGGTACACGTCATGCGTAATGCCTTAATCACTGTGGTGACGGTGATTGGTTTACAGATGGCGACCTTGCTCGCGGGGGCTATTATCACTGAGACTATCTTTAGTTGGCCAGGTGTTGGTAATTGGCTGCTCGATGGGTTTTTCACTCGTGATTATCCTATCGTGCAAAACGGTATTTTATTGGTCGCCACCGCCCTGATTTTGGTTAGTTTATTTATTGATATTTTGTATGGTCTTATCAATCCGCGTATTCGACATACTTCTTAATTTAACATTGATAAATACTCATATTATAAATAGTGGTTATTGGTGTTTGTATGGTCTTGAGTGAGTTTTAGCACATTTTAAATGCTTGCTAGAAATGGAACTCTACATACTTGTAACGCGCTAGCCACTATAGGAACTGCTCATGAAGCCTTCTGTTCTTCCCTCTGATGTCAATCTTATGGCCGCCACACCGCCGTCATCTTGGCAGCTATTTTTATCGACGTTTTGCCGAAATAAAGGCGCGGTGCTTGGTTTTATTGTGCTGGCATTGATGGTCATTATTGCCATCCTTGCGCCTGCCATTGCGCCCCATGACCCTTACGAGTTATTTACTGGTCAAGAGCAGTTGCCGCCTGCCTTTCTGGATGGCGGCAATACCATGTTTTGGCTGGGCACGGATGATGCTGGACGAGACACCTTGTCTCGGGTGATGTATGGCGCGCGTTATTCTCTATTTATCGGTCTGAGCGCGACGACTCTTGCCATGTTAGTCGGTGTTTCATTAGGACTTAGTGCTGCATTTTGGCCCAAGGTTTGGGGCAAAGCGGTCATGCTGGTCAATGATATTTTGATGTCTTATCCGAGCTTACTATTGGCGATCATTATCGCCGCTATCTTGGGGCCTTCTATGACCAATACGATCATTACCATCGCACTGGTCTGTACGCCACCTTTTATTCGGCTGACTCGTGCTACCGCGATGGTAGAGCTACAACGTGAGTATTTTATCGCTTCGCAAGTGATGGGTGCTGGCGTGCTTAGATTGTTATTTATCACCATTTTGCCCAACTGCATGGCACCACTTATCGTACAAGCAACGATGATTTTCTCTTCTGCTATTTTAGAAGCAGGTGCAATTGGTTTCTTAGGCTTTGGTGTACAGCCACCCGATGCTGAATGGGGTGCAATGCTTGGTACGGCGCGTCAATATATTCAAAGTAATGTTTGGCTAGCGATTTGGCCCGGTGTCGCTATTTTCTTAGCCGCATTGTCGATTAACTTGACTGGTGATGGCCTACGCGATGCGCTAGATCCTAAACTGAAGCAGGTGACCTAAGATGACTGAACCATTAATTAAAACGCCTACCACTCACACTTCTATGAATGACGCATCAAAAAAAGAATCACCATTATTGTTAGATATTGAAAATCTTTCGGTTACTTTCGGGCAAGGGGTGCGCGCTTTTCGTGCAGTCGATGATGTGTCATTAAAGATTACACAAGGCGAAGTCATCGCAGTCGTGGGTGAATCTGGCTCGGGTAAGTCGGTCACTATGATGGCACTGATGGGGCTACTGCCACCCTCTGCGACCGTGCGTTCCAAGCGCGTTATGTTCGATGATAAAGACATGCTCAGTATGTCAGCAAAAGAAAAACGCGGCATCATTGGCAAAGACATCTCAATGATCTTTCAAAATGCCATGTCTTGCTTAAATCCAAGCTTCACGGTTGAGATGCAACTGGGTGAAGTCTTACGCAAGCATCTTGGTCTGCGTGGTTCAGCCGTACAGACACGTATCTTAGAGCTGTTAGAGCTGGTCGAAATGCCCGATGCCAAAAATCGGCTCAAGGTTTATCCACATCAACTCTCAGGCGGTATGAGTCAGCGGGTCATGATTGCGATGGCAATTGCTTGTGAGCCAAAGCTTCTGATCGCAGATGAGCCAACCACTGCACTGGATGTCACGGTACAAGCGCAAATCATGGACTTGCTAAGCCGATTGCAACGCGAAAAACAAATGGCGATGATACTGATTACCCACGACTTGGGTTTGGTCGCGCAAAACTCGCGTGATGTCGCGGTCATGTATGCCGGACAAGTGGTCGAAACCAGTACCGTGCCGGAGATTTTTCAAAAGCCTGCTCACCCTTATACTGAGGCGTTGCTACAAGCCATTCCAGAGCTGGCTATCGGTCAAGACCGTCTGAACAGCTTACCCGGTGTCGTACCCAGCCAATACGATCGCCCGAGTGGTTGCTTATTGTCTCCTCGCTGCCCGTACAAAGAGCCTGCCTGTGAAGTGCCGCCGCCCATATTAGATACGCCCAATGGCAAAGTGCGCTGTATTCATCCAGAACTACCCAGCTTGCCTTCTCACCTATCTACCTCTCACGCTGCTACCTTGGAGTCACAAGTATGAGTAATAAAGTGGTCCTAAAAGCAGACAATCTACACAAGCATTACCCTGTATCTCAAGGTTTGGGTAAAGCAAAAGCATATGTTAAGGCTTTAAATGGTGTGTCGTTCGAGCTACAAGCTGGCAAGACGCTGGCCGTCGTGGGTGAGTCAGGCTGTGGTAAATCCACCCTTGCCCGCCAGCTAACGCTCATCGAAGAGCCTACTCATGGTGAGCTATTTATTAACGATGAAGGCACCACTGGCTATAGTAGAAAAGCGCTAAAAGAGCTGCGTACTGAAATCCAAATGGTGTTTCAAAACCCCTATGGCAGCCTCAATCCGCGTCATACTATCGGCTATCAATTGACTGAACCATTGGATATTCATACCAAACTGTCCAAAGATGACAAGCGTGACAAAATAAATGAGATGATGCGAAATGTTGGTCTGCGTCCCGAGCATGCTGGCCGCTATCCACATATGTTTTCTGGAGGTCAGCGCCAACGTATTGCCCTCGCCCGTGCCATGATGCTCAATCCTAAAATTGTCGTCGCTGATGAGCCAACTTCCGCGCTCGATGTATCGATTCAAGCGCAAGTCTTAAATTTATTTATGGATTTGCAGGATGAGTATCGTACCGCTTACGTCTTTATCTCGCACAATCTATCCGTCGTGCGTCATGTCGCTGATGATGTGATGGTCATGTATTTAGGTCAGGCCGTCGAGCACGGCCCTAAAGAAGCGATTTATAATGCGCCAAAACATCCCTATACCATCGCCCTATTGGCGGCGGCACCGACTGTAAATGGTCATAAGAACGATTTAACGCTACAAGGTGAGCTACCAAGCCCGCTCAATCCACCAAGTGGCTGCGCTCTACATAAACGCTGCCCATATGCCAAGCAGCAATGCAGCGAGATAGAGCCGCAACTGCGCGAATGGGACGGTCGATTGGTGGCTTGTTTACGATTGGAAGAAATATATGGATAAGCGCCATCTGATGTTTAGCGGTAAATTAGCTTACACTGTGCTGCTAGCAATGACTGCTGCCCAAGCAAACGACTCTACTGGCTACATAGGTACAGGCGGTGTTGAATATCTTAAAAATAAAAATATCAGCATGCACAGTGAAGACTTATATATCTCCAAAGATAAAATCCGCGTCAATTATGAGTTTAAAAACTTAAGCAATAAGGATATTACCGAAACCGTTTTATTTCCTATGCCAGCTGTCCCCAGCTCTACAGACTCAGATTTTGCTGATATTAATGCCACTTATGACAACTTTGAAGTTTGGATAAATGGTAAGCCTATCATTCCTAATCAGCATGTCCGTATTTTTATGCGGCCAATTGTCGTCAAAGATGGCGATAGAACCTATGCAGACACCTCTATTGATACGACTGAAATATTTAAATCCTGTGGTCTTAACGAGGCTGATATGATGGGACCTTGGACGTATCAAGTTGACACTGAATATGTCAATCAACAGCTTTTAGATTGTAATAATAAGGCACTAGATAGATTCATCTATGATAGAGAAAGTCTTTATATACCTTGGGATTCGCAGGTTATCTATAGTTGGGAGCAAAAATTCAAAGCCAATGCGACGACCAAAATCAAGCATTCATATACACCGCTTGTGGGTGGCTCAGTTCATCTAGGTGAAGAACAATTCCCAGATTTTTGCGTAGACAGTTCAACTCAGAGAGGATTTCACAAGGGTGGTGGTCGTCCTTATCATGCCTTAAGCTATATATTGACTACGGGGGCTAACTGGGCAAAACCGATTAGCAATTTCAAACTTACCGTAGAACGCGATCCTAATGAATTGGTGTCGTTTTGCTGGAAAGGAAAGGGTAAAGTCAAAAAGGTAAGCGCAACGACGTTTGAGATTAAAGAGACTAACTTTGTGCCAACGCACGATTTTGATGTGGCTTTTATTATGAAGTAAAGTTTAGTTTGTAGAGTGTACCCAGCGCATCGATAAAACTTGTTTCGACGGTCATCTTGTCGCTGGGTTTTCGTGAAAAAAACCAAGCAAAAAAACAAAAATATTAGCCTCAGCATCTGATGCTTTAAAAGTGGGGAAATATGCGAAGCATGGGTCGGTGTTCTTTAAAGGCTAAGCAATATTTACTACACCTCGGCACTTTGGAAGCTGCGCGCAGCCATAAAAGAATTGTCCTTGGCGTTCGCCTTTTTTTGCAGTGCGTTTAACCATCTCTCCATTACATTTCGGGCAAGTTGGCGCTTGAACGAGATTAGCAGTAGGGTTTGTCGCCTAAAATATTGCAGGTGCTTCCACCTGTGGCTCAGGCTCTACAATCTCAAACGGTGTAAGGAACGCTTTATTGTCCATATCATATGGTGTATTTGTCTGCTGAATATTCAGACTCTCAGTTAGTAACTCGCTAGATTCAATCTCAGTCTGACCCGACCATCGCAGCACTTCTCGGCTTTTCAGCGTGGCTCCTTTAGCGGTTTCTTTTATTACCGGATCGAGTGTAGGCTTACTGGCAGTTTTAGCAATTGTTTTATCAGTGGAGTTACTGCTAGGCTGTTTGTTTGAGAGGCTATGCTTGTCTTTCAGATAGGCTTTATGCTCTCTATTGGTGCGCCAAGATTTGCTAAATCTGTTGCTATTAATCTGCTCAACGATAGACTTGACCTCGTTTTCAGTCAGTATCTCATCTTGTTTCTTCTTCACATAAGAGACCATCCCACCTGTCAATACGTGTTCGGGCAACTCATCACGGGTTTTCAGCTCACATTCACCGATGAAAGCAATCATCGAATGAAAGTAGCTCAGCTCCAATCCTAATAAATCTGCGAGCGTCTTAATGTGCAGATAATTTTGGCGTAATGGGTTTTGGAATTTATACTTACTTCCATTTGGGAAAGCTTGCGTCCACTGCCTTTGCTTTTCGCTACCATATATCCAACCTTTATAGTTTTTGGTTTCGATGACAAAAATGCCGTATACAGAGACGATGACATGATCGATTTGGGTACTACCACCGTTGGCTCTTGGCAAGGTAATACCGTTTAATCGGTGATAGACATCTTTTTCAAGTTTTAGCCACATGGCGACATTGATAACGGTCTCGCCTAGAAAGCCTTTGAAAGTGGATTTGAGGGACATGGTTTTTTTCTTGAAAGTGGTTATGAAAAAATGAATAACGTTCAATATCAATATACTAATTACTTTTGGTTAAAATTACCGATCTACAATTGCTGTTCTGACGATAGTTAAACCAATGACGCCAAGCAATGCCCCTGTAACTTTATCGATGTAATAAGCAACTTGGGTAAATTTAGCGCGTACTTTGCGAGTCGACAATAGAAATATGACAGCAGTGTCCCACGCGAATACCACAACAGTCATCCAAATACCTAAGCCCAATTTGAACACAAAACTTATTTCTGGTGTCAATACTACAGTGAATAAACTGAGATAAAAGAGTAGATTTTTAGGATTAAATATTCCAGACAAAAATCCTGCAGTAAATTCTTTTAAAAAAGTTGTCTTAGGTATATTTGAATGGGCTGATTGGGCTACCTGAAATTGGTCATACGCATCTTTTCGTGCGCGTAACGCCTGTATCCCAAGGTACATTAAAAACAACCCACCAATGATTTTTAGCGTAATCATAATAGGTGCAGAGGCGGCTAAAATTGAGCCCACACCAATTAGACATAGACCAATGTACACTGCATTAGCAAAGGTGATACCGAGCGCAACCCCTATTGCGTCTTTACTGTCGTTCTTAATCGCACTCTTTACGATTAATACAAAATCTGGTCCAGGACTCAATAATGCAAGAAAATGCGCCAAGCCGACCGTGATAAAAATACTCAACAAATCCCAGTTTATAATTATTCCGTACTCTGTTTTTTTTAATTATGGACTAAATACCACTATGAATACACTGATTATTTAGCCAATAAAAAAGCCACCAGATTTCTCTAGCAGCTTTTTTATTTATAACTTTTTTAACGGATTACACCAAACTATTTACTGCTTCAATCACCGCGTCAGTTGTAATACCAAACTCTTTGTATAACTGATCTGCAGGAGCAGATTCGCCATAAGTGGTCATGCCGATGACTTTGCCATCTAGACCAACGAACTTATACCAGTAATCTACATGCGCCGCTTCTACTGCTACGCGGGCACGGATATTGGCAGGCAATACGGCTTCACGATAGCTGGCATCTTGCTCTACAAAGATTTCTGCACATGGCATAGATACCACACGGACGTCAACACCATTTGCGCTCAACGCTTCGTACGCTTCCATTGCTATGCCAACTTCTGAACCAGTTGCGATGATGATGGCTTGTAACTCGCCTTGCTCTTTCGCCAATACATAACCACCTTTGGTAATGTTGGCTACTTGCTCGCTATCACGTGCTTGATGTGGCAAGCTTTGACGACTAAAAATCAATGCTGATGGATTATGTTCAGACTTAATGGCCTCAACCCAAGCACTGGCAGATTCGGTCGCATCACAAGGACGCCATGTGCGTAGATTTGGCGTAGTGCGTAGGCTAGTCAATTGCTCAACTGGCTGATGCGTTGGGCCATCTTCACCTAGACCGATAGAGTCATGCGTATAGACATGGATGACGCGCTGCTTCATCAATGCGCCCATGCGTACTGCGTTACGTGCGTATTCCATAAACATTAGGAAGGTTGCTACGTAAGGGATAAAGCCGCCATGCAATGCGATGCCATTAGCAATCGCAGTCATACCGAACTCACGTACGCCATAATAGATATAGTTGCCTTCAGCATCTTTTTCGATGCCTTTAGCGCCTTTGAATAGCGTTAGGTTTGAGCCAGCTAGATCTGCTGAACCACCTAGCAATTCTGGTAATAATGGCTGCAAAGTATTGATGGCATTTTGACTGGCTTTACGACTGGCAACATTACCGCCCGCTTCTTGCGTTTTCTGAATATAGGCTTGTGCTTGGCTATCAAAGTCAGCAGGCAAATCACCATTTAAACGACGTAGTAATTCAGCTGCCAATTCTGGATAAGCCTTTTTATACGCTTCAAAGTCGGCATCCCAGTTCTTTTGTTGTACATCGCCTTTGGCTTTAGCATCCCACGCTTCATAGATTTCATCAGCTAATTCGAATGGGGCATGCTTCCAAGACAATGCATCACGAGTCAAGGCGATTTCGTCATCACCTAACGGTGCGCCATGACTGGCTGCTAGACCCTGCTTGTTCGGGCTACCAGCACCGATCGTAGTTTTGCAAATCAGCAGACTTGGTTTGGTAGTCTCTTTAAGCGCTTGTTCAGTTGCTTGAGTGATCGCATCCGCATCATGACCATCGACTTTGATAACTTGCCAGCCATAAGACTCAAAACGCGCTTGCGTATCATCAGTAAACCAGCCTTCGACATTACCATCGATAGAGATACCATTGTCATCATAAAAGAAGACCAGCTTGCCAAGACCTAGCGTGCCAGCCAATGAGCACACTTCATGACTGATACCTTCCATCAGACAACCATCGCCTAAGAATGCATAGGTGTTATGGTCGACAATGTTGTGGCCGTCACGATTGAACTGTGCCGCTAGGGTTTTTTCAGCGATAGCAAAACCAACGGCATTGGCAATACCCTGTCCTAATGGACCGGTAGTCGTTTCAACACCTGGTGTGTAGCCAAGCTCAGGATGACCTGGGGTTTTTGAATGCAACTGACGGAAGCCTTTCAGGTCATCAACGCTGACGTCATAACCAGATAAATGTAGCAATGAGTAAATAAGCATTGAGCCATGACCGTTCGATAAGACAAAGCGATCACGGTTGTGCCATTGTGGATCGGTTGGGTTGTGCTTCAGAAACTTGCGCCACAAAACTTCGGCAATATCAGCCATACCCATTGGCGCGCCTGGATGTCCAGAGTTGGCTTTTTGAACCGCATCAAACGACAGTACACGGATGGCATTGGCTAATTTACGTTCGCTAATTGGAGCTGGCATAGAGTGTCCTAGTATTGGGCTAAGAGGAGAGTTTACTCAAAGGAGTATAAGCATAAGGACGCCAAATGCGCCCCCAAGTTATAGACTATAAAATCAAAGTGCAATATTAACATATTTGCTATAGGGCTAGCTAAGAAATGGTATGACAGAATCGTTTGTGTTTAATAATTATTCATATCAGTTTTATCAAACTACCCTATATTAAAAAGCTGTGAGTCATCTTAGTAACTCACAGCTAGTACAAGCAATATAGATATTAAACTGAAATAGTCTCAGCACCGCCCATAAACGGACGCAATACTTCTGGAATGGTGATACTACCATCAGCATTTTGATGATTTTCCATCACTGCCAATAGTGTACGACCAACTGCCAAGCCTGAACCATTCAAAGTATGAGCCAAGCTGGTTTGCTTGCCATCTTTGACACGCGTACCCATACGGCGCGCTTGGAAATCACCACAGTTAGAGCAGCTTGAGATTTCACGATAGGTATCTTGGCTCGGTAACCATACTTCGATATCATAAGTCTTTTGCGCCGCAAAGCCCATATCACCTGTACATAGCTGCACAGTGCGGTATGGTAGGTTCAACTGCTGCAAGATATATTCGGCCTGCCCAGTCATTGCTTCTAATAAATCATCAGACTGTTCAGCCGTGGCAATATTGACCATCTCAACTTTTTCAAACTGATGCTGACGGATTAGACCACGAGTATCACGACCATGAGAGCCCGCTTCACTACGGAAACAAGGCGTATGCGCGGTAAACTTAAGCGGTAATTCACTGATGTCCAAACGCTCGCCACGTACCAAATTGGTCATTGGCACTTCAGCAGTAGGAATGAGATAAAAGTCCATGTCTTCATTGTTTGTGTGATTTTTCAGCTTAAACAAATCATCTTCGAACTTAGGCAACTGCCCCGTACCTTTTAGGCTGTCTGAATTCACAATATAAGGCACGTACGTTTCAAGATAGCCGTACTTCATGGTATGGGTATTGAGCATAAACTGAATCAACGCGCGATGCATTTGCGCCAACTGTCCTTTTAGTACATTAAAGCGGCTGCCAGTCAGCTTGGTCGCTGCTTCAAAGTCGAGCATACCAAGGGTCTCGCCAATATAAGTGTGATCTTGAATTTCAAAATCAAACGTACGAGGCGTGCCCCACTTGCGCACTTCTACGTTATCATCTTCTGACGTACCCACTGGCACATCGGCTGCTGGAATATTTGGAATTTGCATAGCAGCTTTGTTGATACGTTCTTGTAGAGTGCGCAGCTCGTCTTCGGCTGTTTTAATCTCACCGCTGACATTCTGCATCTCAGCCAATAGCTCACTGGCATCTTCGCCTGACTTTTTCAAAGCACCCACTTGCTTAGCACCCGCATTACGGCTCGACTGCAACTCTTCGGTTTTGATCTGCAAAGATTTACGTTCTGACTCAACCGTTTGCCAAAAATCTATGTCAAGTGCATAACCACGAGTGGCCAGTTGCTGTTGTAAATCGCTTAAATCGCCGCGTAAGAGTTTTGGATCAATCATAATAGTTGCCTGTAACGCTAGAAGTGAGGAAGAGGTTCGAAAATGTTATTTTTAAAGATACTGTTTTTAAAGGTGCTGATTTTATCAAAATAAGTGATAGCCGCTATAATACCAAGACACAGCAGATTTGACCATGTTTTGACCTCTGCTGATTGAATTTTCATTTATTACTTTCATTATCCGTAGCCAGTTATATTTGCTTTAAATACATCTCTCAAAGTTCAGCTTGCCTCAATAAGCCTCGCCCATCTTTATTAAAACCATTAATATCACTTCTATCAACGAACAGAGCGGCTTATATGTTTCATTTAGGGGTACTTTTCGGTAAGATAAGCGCATACCTTTTATTCGACTTCTAGCCAAGTACGACGTAGCTGCTACGTTTTGTCGATTTAAACCCAACACTTTCAATACAAGTATTTGAGAAACCTTTATGGCCTTGTACCCCTATACGCTACAACCTGTCGCCTTAAACCTAACTGAGGCAGAATTTCACCAAGCACAATACGAGCTATTTGCCAGTGCTAGCCCTTCTTTCGGTCTAAAAAGTATCAAAATGAAAGAATGGATCATTATGGCGGTAACCGTGGTACTAGCGATCGCAGGGTTGGTTTTTGTGACCGGCTACTCAACCATTATCTTTTGGCTGATGTTAGTTTCAGTCGTCATTTATTTACTGGTTCGTACCCTTGGCTTTAAATGGTATGTGAAAAGAGAGTTTGACAAGCAGGTGGCTGACCAAGAAATGCCAGACGAGATGCGTCAGATGAAATTGGGCGTACAAAAGCATGGCCTCGTCATGGCGATGCCAGTGAACCAGCCTGACACATTTAATAACAACCAAATGCGCGGCATGCAAATGCGAGCAGGCACGACCCAGCAAGCCGTCATTCCATGGTCAGCTGTCAAAAGCTGGGATGAGACGGACGACTATATCTTTATGATGTTTGAGATGAAAGGTCAACAAGGCAGCCAAATTGTGCCAAAGCGCTTAGAAGCACAGAAGTTTCCGATCGATACGGTACGTCAGCATTTGCAAGAAGTTATCCCCGTTAAAGGTTTAAACCCTGAAAACTTACAACCGCCAGCATAAAATAGTAGAAGACTTCTTTATCGCTTACTATATGAGCGATAAAGAAATGATCAACAAAAGACACTTTTTATAAAATCAATCATAATTATAAATTTATTGAAATTAACTTATCGATGGTGCTCTGCTATTATAATAGCTATCAGAAGAAAGGTGATAATTGCTCTAAATTACATGAATGTATAGTTATGATTTTAGCTTAAGCTGACGCCATTCTATATGGCAGTTTTATCATACTATTTTCTAAGATTGTTACTTTTTAAGGCTGAAAAGCGTTAATATATTAAAGAGCATAGTAATGCAGCACACGAGTTGCTACACTTCTCATCTTCTTCATTTAATGTTTTATATCAACACTCAAACTATAAGGATAATATTATGAGTAACGCTACTAATCAAATCGGTCTAGAAAAAGCTGACATGAGCGAAGTCATTGCACAACTAAACAATTTATTGTCAACTTATCACGTATTTTATTTAAACGTCCGTGGCTATCACTGGAATGTAAAAGGTGAGCATTTTTTCACCTTGCATCCAAAGTTTGAAGAACTGTATACCGCGCTACAGTTACAAATTGATGAAATCGCTGAGCGTATCTTAACTTTGGGCGGCACACCGCTGCATGCTTATAGCGATTTTACTCAGCATACTAGCATTCAAGAAGATAAAAACGTCAAAGATGGCAATGCTTGTGTGAAAGGTGTGGTAACTGGTTTACAAGCTTTGATTACAGAGCAGCGTAAAGTATCTGCTCTAGCAGCAGACAGCGAAGATCAAGGAACAGCTGACCTCGTAGATGCCTATGTACAAGAGCAAGAAAAGCTCATCTGGATGTATAACGCCTTTTTGGGTTAATCATTGCTAAAAAAACAGTACATAACTAAAATCTAAATCATAAAAAAGCACCTACTTTAGGTGCTTTTTTTGTGCTTGCTGTTGCTAATGAAACCTTATTTTTGCATCCATTGACGCATTTTTTCGCGCTCAGCAGGCGTGGCTTGTAACCAAATTTGCATAAATTGATCTAAGGTATTAGCAGATGAATTAACGCTAGTGATTTGCTTAGTGGTCGCTACCGTACCCGTATTCACATTCGGTTGATCTAATGCGGCAATCGCACGCTGATTCTGTAGCTCTGCATCATCTGCTCCGCCAAACACACCGCCGAACGCCTTGCCTAAACCTGACAACAATCCACCTTGATTACCAGCGATACCTTGCTGACTTGCAACCACAGTATTGTTTTTCTCTACTGCCAGTATCGGACGTTTGGCATATTCTTTAGCTGCTGCATACTCTTCTGGCTGATTCGGCATGGTCAGACGATAGGTTTGATTGTCCGCCAATTCTGCCGTCACGCTCACATTACCCGAACGTAAATAGTCATGCTCATCACGGCGCAAGTCATATAAGCGGTCATACTTCGCAGTAATCGCATGTTGACCCGGCTGAAGCGTAAACTTTTTAGTCAATGGTTGAAAAGCGCTCTGCTGCACTTCTTGCCCATTAATAGCCGTGACTTTGATATGGTCATCAACCAGTAGCGTTACTTCAGCATGCGACAGCATAGAGACAGAGCCTGCACCAATAAGCAACGTGCTGATGGTCAGTTTTTTTAGCAAAGAAGCATTGGATTTCATAAGTGATTCCATTAATAGTGAAAACGTTTTGGCAATAGTAAAAGCGTTTTGGATAAAAGACTTTAGTTGTTAATGCTAAAAATCGAGTGGCATCGTATGTTGATCTTGTTCCGCTGAATCGTTATCTACTTGTGTCTCTTGCGCAATATCAGCAAGCTCTGCTGCTAGTGTCTGCTCATCAATGGTACGCAATGCGTCAGTGATGACTGCTTTGGATATATTGCTACGCCCAAGGTTCGAAAACATCGGCTGAATATAATTGAGTACTTCCATCATCGCACCGATGCGATGTGGTCCCTCAGTAAGCAAATAATCAATAATTCGATCATCAAACTGCCAACCACGTCGACGCAAGATAGATTGTAATAACGCCTGACGGTCGGCTAAGTCATGACCATTGGGTACTTTAAACGTAGGTGCTTGTGCCAAACGAGTCAGCAAATCCCTCAATTGAAAGGGCAAATCACCAGCAGGCTTATTGGCTGCAAACAACAATTGACGCTGACCTTCACGACTGCGGTTAATCAAATGAAATAAGGCTTCTTGCCATTGACTGCTTTGCTCCAGCACCTCTAAATCATCGATCGCGATTAGATCGAAGTTTTCTAGAGAGGAGAGGACGTGCACATCGGTATGAATCAACTCATTGAGTGACAAACAAATCGCTGACTTGTCCATCTCAATAAATGACTCACAGATAGCAGATAATAAGTGCGACTTGCCCGTAGCAGGACTGCCAAATAGGTACAGCTGACCGATCAGGCCGACATGTAGTTGCCGCACTGCATCAATAATCGACATCCAACCAGGACCGGCGAAGTCACTTAGACTTGCATCATGCTTAATGTCCAGATTGAGACTTAGCTGTGCTTCTGCCATGAATCATCAACTCGTTTTGCGTAATGCAATAAATAAAAGGATAAATTATTAATAACTGTCTTTGAGGTACTCTTATACTACCTGATATAAACTTGCTGCGTTAGCATCTCGTTGTTTTAATCGAGAGTATATCTGAGAATTACCTAATCAAAAGTCATCTTGTTAACGACCAACTGGATAACGGCTGATACTGTCAATACTGCGCCTATATATAACATATTTGCAAAATGACTGACAAGTCTTTTACCTATTAAGCCTTATCCATCACTATTTACTTCTCACACCATTTACTATTAATTCCCCATGACTCTATCAATTTAACGATAAAATACTTATCTCTTCTCGAATAAAGCCAATTGCTTACGACCTTTATAAAAATCTGTCGAACGATAGTAGATGTATAAATGGCGAAACAGTACATTAAGCACGGCAGAGACAGGCAAAGCAATTAGCATACCAACGAAACCCAATAAGCTTGCGCCTGCCAATACGGCAAAAATCACCCACAGCGGCGATAGACCTATCTTATCACCCAATAGTAACGGCTGTAGGATATAACCTTCGGCGGCTTGCCCAACTAAAAACGCTCCGACGATCAGCGACAAATACGTCCAATTTAGCCCAAACTGGAACAGGCATGCGATAATGGCAGCGATAAAACCAATGCCAAAACCCAAATAAGGAACAAAGCTGGCAATACCGGCAACCATACCAATAATAAGCCCAAGCTCAAGCCCAATAAGCTGTAATTGCACCGCATAAATAGCGCCCAATAAGACCATCACCAATAGCTGACCTTTGATAAATGCCATCAATGCAAGGTCACACTCTCGAGCAATCTGAATGACTTTTTCGCTATACGCAGCGGGAATCGCCAGCTTCCATGTCTGCAGACGCTGATCCCAATTGAACAAAAAATAAAAGGTTAAAATCGGTACTAGCACAATGAGTCCAGCATTATTGATGAAGTTCATGCTCGACACCAATATTTGGTTCATCATGGTACTGGCATCTTCAAACTTATAATTGGTCTGCATGTATTCAACCAATGTCTCAGAAAACCCTTTAGACTCCAACTCTGGCAGATTGATACGACTGTTGTTAACGAACCATTCACGTACGACTTCATTATACCAAGTTAAGACCTTAGGCAGATACTCCCACGCCGCTTGCAACTGATGCCACAAAGTCGGTATTAACCACCAAAGCAGTAGCACCATTCCTAAAGTGATGGTGGAATAGACAATGATAATCGCCACCCAGCGTTTGATATACTTCGATAAGCGTTTGACCAGCGGATTGAACAAATAAGCCAGTACGAAAGCAAAGACAAACGGTATAATGACTGGCATCATCAAATACAGTAACAATATACCCACCACCATCGCAACGACAATAAATAAGCGCCGAAAAAAAGGATCTATTGGTTGGTTCATCATGACAAGGAATCCTATGATAGGCTGATTTAAGATGGAAGTATAATTGAAAGAAATGATACGTCTTATCGTACAACAACGGTGTAATAGCGAACTGTTATCGACAATAAATTTAGCGTTCCATTATCGCAGAGTACAGCAAAAAATCCGTCATTTTTTGTTTCTTAACTTTTTATTTACCACTTAAAGTCAGTCTTCGTGAAATATCCGCCAAATATCCGCAAGTTGCTTTGCGAGTAAGGGTTATTTTTGGGTATAATGCGCGCACTATATTCAGAATTAACACGACCAACTCGATTTTCTACTGACAGACCTTCATTCCCTATAAAATTTGTGAGATGACCATGAGTAACAAGCCTTCTTTAAGCTACAAAGATGCTGGTGTTGATATTGATGCTGGCGATGCGTTGGTACAACGTATTAAATCAGTGGCAAAAGCCACCTCTCGTCCTGAGGTTGTGGGCGGACTTGGCGGCTTTGGAGCGCTTTGTCGTATACCAACTGGTTACACCTCTCCTCTACTCGTGTCGGGCACTGACGGCGTCGGTACTAAGCTCAAGTTGGCATTACAGCTGAATCGTCATGACACTATCGGCATTGATTTAGTCGCCATGTGCGTCAACGATTTATTGGTTTGCGGTGCTGAGCCATTATTTTTCTTAGACTATTATGCAACTGGTAAGCTTGATATTGATGTAGCAGCGACTGTGGTCACAGGTATTGGTGAAGGCTGTAAGCTATCAAACTGTGCTCTGATCGGCGGCGAAACCGCTGAGATGCCAGGTATGTATCAAGACGACGATTATGACTTGGCTGGATTTTGTGTCGGTGTGGTCGAAGAAGCGGAAGTCATCACTGGCGAAAACGTCGCAGAAGGCGATGTATTGATCGCTCTTGCCTCAAGTGGCGCACACTCAAACGGTTATTCATTGGTGCGTAAAGTCATCGAAGTCAGCGGCATTGATGTGACTACTAGCGATGAGCAACTAGATGGTCAACCTATCCAAGACGCGTTAATGGCTCCTACTCGCATCTATGTTAAAGCGATTAAAGCGCTACAAGATACTCTTGGTAGCTCAGCGCTGCATGCAATGTCACATATCACTGGTGGCGGCTTAACCGATAATTTACCGCGTGTATTACCAGAGAATTTAGCTGCTAGCATTGATACGACTAGCTGGCAGTTCTCAGAGCTATTCACTTGGTTACAAACTCAAGGAAATATTGAACAAAGCGAGATGTACCGCACTTTCAACTGCGGCGTTGGTTTCGTCATTGTTGTACCTAAAGATAAAGCAGATGCGGCTATTCAAACTTTGAACGATGCTGGTGGAAAAGCTTGGCAATTAGGCGAAATGGTGAAGCGTGAAGCGGACGCCGTGGTGTACCGTTAATGTTAGATAGTCAAAAAAAAATTGATAATAACCCTTTACGGATTGCTGTACTGGTATCTGGTAGTGGTAGCAACTTGCAAGTACTGATAGATGCGATGCAAGCTGGCGCACTGCCAATTGAGATTGTTGGCGTCATTAGTAACCGTGAGGATGCTTATGCCGTCACCCGTGCAAAAGACGCTGACATTCCTGTGGCAGTATTGTCACATGTTGCTAGCGGCAAACGCATGGGAATCAAGACTTTTGAGACTCATGCCAGCAGCCAACTAGCATCATGGCAACCAGATCTCATTGTGTTAGCTGGTTTTATGCGTGTCTTGAGTGCAGATTTTATCGATACTGCACCAGCGCCGATGATTAATCTGCACCCCTCTTTGCTACCTGTCTATAAAGGCCTTGACACCCATCAGCGTGCGATACAAGCAGGTGAGCGACATCATGGCTGTAGTATTCATGTCGTCACTGCCGAGCTCGACGCGGGTACTGTTTTGACCCAAGCGCTGTTAGAGATACATCAAAAAGACACTGCCAATAGTTTGCAAGCACGCGTGCAAAAGCTTGAGCATCAATTGCTCCCTTGGACGATTTTATTATTGGCCAAAGGCGCACTCTCGCTAGACCGTGCTCAAGCAGCCAATCAACAAAGTATGTCTTTACCAACGTTACCGTTAAAACTATATTTGAACGACTGAGTAAATAGCGACAATCACAAATTATCAGGTACCAACTATCAAACTTAAACTCTTCGCATAAAAAAGCCCAGTCACTCAATGAATGACTGGGCTTTCTAATAGCTACCTTTAAAATCTTCTAAAGCATATTAATCCCGAAGACGTCAGCTATTATTGACTTTTATGAACATGTAGCCCTTTAATATTTACAAATTCTTTGATACCAAAACCGCCATGCTCGCGACCATGACCTGAGTTTTTCACTCCACCAAATGGCAACGCTGGATTTGCAAGACCGTAACCATTGATGTAGACCATGCCCGTATCAAACTCTTCACGCGCTAGGCGAATGGCTTTGTCTTCGTCTTTAGAGAAGATAGCACCGCCCAAACCGTAGCGACTGTCATTGGCAATGCGTAATGCATCATCTTGGTCTTTGGCTCGTATTAATGAGGCGACAGGACCAAATAACTCGTCATCATAGGCAGGTTGGCCTTTTTCGACATTCTCCAAGATAGTGGCTGGATAAAAACTGCCTTTACCTTCTGGCAATTGACCACCAACAGCAATCGTTGCGCCTTTTGCCACACTGTCTTCTACTTGCTCATGCAACTTTTCTTGTAAATCTTTGCGGGCTAATGGACCAAGATCAGAGGCATCATCCATCGGATCGCCAGATTTAGCATCTGCAAATTTTTCGACAATGCGTTTACGGAAATCATCGTATAAGCTATCAACGACGATAAAGCGCTTAGCGGCGACACAAGTTTCACCGTTATTAATGAGACGCGCTTGGGTACAGGTTTCTACTGCTAGTTCTAAATCCGCATCTTCTAAAACAATAAATGCATCGTTAGAACCTAATTCCAATACTACTTTTTTGATAGCTTTCGCTGCTTGCTGACCAACGATACTACCAGCGCCATCACTACCTGTGAGTGTAACACCGCGCACTTTGTCATGACCGATTAACGCTTCTGATTGGTCGTGATCGATTAAGATCGTACGGAACAAATCGTTTGGTAACTCTGACTCATGAAATATTTTTTCAATCAATAACCCTGAGCCAGTCACGTTTGATGCGTGCTTGAGTAAGATACTATTACCCGCCATCAGATTCGCAATGGTATAACGGAACACTTGATAAGCAGGAAAATTCCATGGCTGCATGCCATAGATGACACCGATAGGCTGGTAAGTCACAATACCTTTTTTCAAGCCTTCGATATCACGCTCATCATCAGCAAGTGCAGCCACCCCTTTTTCTACGGTATAGTCACAAATTGCCTTACACAAATCTATTTCTTGTAAACTCTGGCTATAGAGCTTACCACGCTCCTCAGTCATGAGTTTAGACAACTCTTCTTTGTACTTGAGCAATGTCTCACCGATGGAATTGATGACTTTTGCGCGCGCTTTATGGCTGGTTTTACGCCACTCAGTAAATGCTTGGTGCGAGGATTCAACAATCTTGTTCACCTCATCATTACTCATGTAATCGTATTCTTTAATCGCTTCACCCGTTGCTGGGTTTATAGTAGTAATATCTGCCATGATTATTATCCTTATTTATTAAACTATTTTATTGGTTTGAAAATTGATCGCTTTATCATCTGAAAACTTAGAAACACATAAACCAAGAATGGTCATTTTATGAACACATATGATTAAATTGGACAACTTCTTCAACGATTTTATGAAATCCGATACTGTTGTATAACTTAACAATAGGCTATGTATTTATCTTTTTTCTTAAGTGGAATTTATCATAGCAAAATGTACAACGAGTAGTTTTACAAGTTATAAAGAAGTGTTCGTAAGATGTTAAGAATGTGACTGACAGATTTATTAGATCAAAATCTTGGACGAGATTTTTCAGCAAAATTACGACAATAAAAAACCAGCGCTTGGGCTGGTTTAATAAATAAGCAACTGATAACCAAAAATAAATGGCTTAAAACAAATGGCTTAAAACAAATGATTCATCACAGGAATTT
Organism: Psychrobacter sp. NPDC064578; assembly: GCF_044901245.1. Classification (NCBI taxonomy): domain Bacteria; kingdom Pseudomonadati; phylum Pseudomonadota; class Gammaproteobacteria; order Moraxellales; family Moraxellaceae; genus Psychrobacter; species Psychrobacter sp. NPDC064578. The sequence goes on along the minus strand of NZ_JBJDPI010000006.1, from coordinate 58,475 downwards.
CTTGTGGTGGATTCTCTTCTTCGTCAACAATTTGACGAGCCACATGCATGATAAGCTGACGCAACCAACGATGGGCGGGATGATGCTGCAACAAAGGCGACCACGCCATCGTTAGCTCAAATTCAGGGATAAAAAATGGTGGCTCGACCATCATGATACTGTCGTTATTAGCTTGCATTTTTGCCACACGCGTAGGCAAAGTTGCAACCAAATCTTTATTGGCTGCAAGCATGGCTGGCATTTGATAGTGGCGGGTAAAAACACTGATTTGACGTTTTTGACCTAAACGTTGCAGTGCTTGATCAATTGAACCTAGGCCACCAGATTTTTCTGGATTGACACCAAATCCTACACCCATACCAGTTTTAGAGACCCAAACGTGCTGCGCCTTAAGATAATTTTTCAGATTAAAGCGATGAGCATAAGGACTGTCAGAGGACAATAGGCAGCTAAAGGTATCGCGCCAGACCAAAACTTGGTGGAAACTTTGCGGAATTTCATTAAAGCGGTTGATCGCCAAATCCACTCGCCCCTGCTCCATATCACGATATGAGACGTCCGATGGCGTCAAGAAATCCAAGATGACATTTGGTGCCTCTGAGCGCAATGCTTTGACCAATTTTGGTACCAATGTCGCTTCAGCATAGTCTGAGGTCATGATACGAAAAACGCGCGAGGTACTATAAGGGCGAAACTCAGTACGTGGCTCTAATACTTGTGTCAAATCTGCCAGTATTTCACGGATACGAGGCTGTAACTCCAAAGCGCGTTCAGTCGGCGTCATGCCTTCGGATGAGCGTACCAGCAACGGATCATTAAATAGCTTACGCAGCCGGCGCAAAATATTACTCATCGCAGGTTGGGTAATGCCAAGCTGCTCAGCTGCACGAGTGACGTTTTTTTCTCGTAACAACACATCTAGATGTACCAATAAATTTAAATCTACCCGCTGCAAATTCATATATGTCTCTTTACCTTAAAATAAATACCACTACAAACGCGGCGTTTTTTGCCCTGTTATTTAGTATAAATCATCTATAACAGCATGAAATAAGGACAATTTTATATTAATTATTTTGATATACGCTTATTATAACTGAAATTATTCATTATAAGTCATTGTTTTATATATACTATCATAAAATTAAATACCCAAGATAATAATCATAAACTAGATAAATCAAGGCAACCTAGCTATAGTGGCTAGCAAGCACTTAATTAGTCCTTGTTTAATGTTAGGCTGTCGCCGTGCGTTTTGATGGATTGACTACCACAGGTATTTTATCGCATTTTCATGCGGAAATACGGACATAACATTTATTACGCAAACTTAATTTTTTGCTCTCATTTGTTTTTAAGCTTGAATGAGTAGTTGGCACTTTTTAGGGCAATAAGCACTTTAAGAGTTAAAAAGACTTATAAAAAAGCGCATTCAACCTAAAACGAAAGACCTAATAATAAAAGCTGACCAATTCGACAGGTTTTATTTGCTTTTATCATAATTTTCTTATAGTTTAGTAGAGATTGCTAACGCACAAGGTTTATATTTTAGATTTTTACTTCTGCCAGCATCTTTCTACATATATCAAAATTACCTCAATACTTGTAATTTTCTAAGTTACTAATTTTCACCACCCCAAGGAGACATAGATGTCAACTGCATATAAATCAGCGATCGACTTAGTACGTGAATTAAAGCAAAAGCACGGTAACTGGCAGAATATCAGCGAAACCGATGCGGCACGTATGATGTCACAAAACCGTTTTAAAACGGGCTTAGATATCGCCAAATATACTGCAAAAATCATGCGTCAAGACATGGAAGACTATGACAATGATACGTCTCAGTACACGCAGTCTTTAGGTGCATGGCATGGTTTTGTGGCTCAACAAACCATGTACGCTAAGAAAAAATATTTCGGTACTACGTCTAAAACTTACATCTACCTATCAGGTTGGATGGTTGCAGCCCTTCGCTCTGAGTTTGGTCCTCTTCCTGACCAATCTATGCACGAAAAAACCTCTGTACCTAAGCTAATTGAAGAAATCTATACCTTCTTGCGTCAAGCTGATGCTAAAGTATTGAACGACTACTTCCGTGAGCTAAATGCTGCAGAAGAAGCGGGTCAAGATACCTCAGCCATCCTAGAAAAAATCGAAAACTTTGACTCACATGTTGTGCCAATCATTGCTGACATCGATGCAGGTTTCGGTAATGAAGAAGCCACTTACTTGCTAACTAAGCAAATGATCGAAGCTGGTGCTTGTGCTATTCAGGTTGAAAACCAAGTATCTGACGCGAAGCAATGTGGTCACCAAGCAGGTAAAGTCACTGTACCGCATGAAGACTATATCGCAAAAATCAACGCTATTCGTTATGCATTCTTAGAGCTTGGTGTTGAAGACGGCGTTATCGTTGCTCGTACTGACTCTGAAGGCGCGTCACTAACGCAAAAAATCCCAGTATCAAATGAGCCAGGCGACCTTGCTTCTCAGTACATCGATTTTATCGAGATGGAAGAAGTCACGCTAGAAAACGCCAAAGAGAACGACAGCTTGCTTAAGCATAACGGCAAACTAGTACGTCCAGTTCGTCTTCAAAATGGTCTATATCAATTCCGTGAAGAAACGAACATCGACCGTGTCGTACTTGACTGTGTAACGGCTCTAGAAAATGGCGCGGATCTACTATGGATCGAAACACCGACTCCAGACGTCGCACACATCAAAATGATGGTTGATCGTATTAAAGAGCAACAGCCAAAAGCTAAGCTTGTATACAATAACAGCCCATCGTTCAACTGGACACTGAACTTCCGTAAGCAAATCATCGCTCAGTGGGAAGAAGAAGGCAAAGACCTATCTGCCTACAATAAAGATGACTTGATGAGTGCGGATTACGATGGTACTGAACTTGATACAGCAGCTGACGAAGCGGCTAGAAACTTCCAACGTGATGCATCACGTGAAGCAGGTGTATTCCATCACTTAATCACGCTACCTACTTATCACACCACTGCGCTTAGCGTGCATGAGCTTGCTAAAGGCTACTTCGGTGAAGATGGTATGCTTGCTTATGCTGCTGGCGTACAACGTAAAGAAATCCGTGAAGGCATCGCTTGTGTTAAGCATCAAGCAATGGCGGGCTCTGACCTTGGCGATGATCACAAAGAGATCTTCTCTGGTGAAAATGCCCTTAAAGCTGGCGGCGGCAAGAACACGATGAACCAGTTCTAATCACCGACCACTTATAAGTACATCTCGTAAGTACCAGTTATAGAGAAAGCCGTCCTATCTTGTAGGGCGGCTTTTTTATGTCTGCTTATTTTCACTCTATTATTGTAAGATTTTGAGCATTGTGAGCTTGTTAATTCTTAATTTGAGTGATTATTATCCTTACTATCAGCCTCTTTTATATTATTGCTATTATCCTCTTTCTGACTACTCTGTATACCGACTGAATTATGACTTTTTGAATTTTCACCCATCAGCTCACGCTTCATATTTTTTATACGGGGATCATGTTTAAAAAATTTACGATAGATTGCTTTTATCATTCTATAAATTAGATAAAAAATACCGCCAAGTACAAGCAGCCACCACAGTTGTATCAATCCAAGCGCTACTGATCTAAGTATCTCCCAGCCATCTTTAAATGCTTGACCCACTTGACTACTAAAACTTGGTTGCTCAGCATCTAATAGCACATCCAGATTTTGTGTGGTTTCTTTATAACTGATATCTGGCTGCATAAAGGTCAGGTTAATGGTGCTATATTGAACTTTATCAGCGATAGCCAGTTGCTCAAGCTTGGCAAGCTCTTGCTGACGACGTGCCACATAAGTCGCGGTAATAGCATCAACATTGCTACCTTGGTCTTTATCATTTTTACTACTCAGGCGTTCTTGGCTAAGCTCGCTTGCCATATCACTATTTAGCTGGCTCGCTAGCTGTTCACGATAAATATCTAATGTCACATCTTGAGCACTAAACTGCTGCCCATTTAAAAATGCGACTTGCTGTTGTAATTGCGCTAGGAACTTACTGACATTGGCGCGAGGAATACGAACCGTCATGTCAGCTTGACGAGTGTAGGTTGTAATCGTGATATCTTTATTGCCTTGTACAAAGGTTCGACTATCACGTGGATGATTGCTAATATTGCTAAGTGCCACATAACCAGCCTGTTGCCGTGTCAAACTCTCAATAGCATCACTAGTTTTGACGACATCTTCAACTTTAAAATCAGCACTGGCAGTTATCAATAGCGCTTTGCCCGCAATTTTAATGTCTGCTACCTGACTACCAAGGGTCTGTTCACTAGTGCTCGATAGGTTTTCAACCTCTAAATCATTAGCGTTAGAGGCATTATTAGCTGCCACATCGGGCATGATGCCAGCCATCTCACTATCAGCAACCTCCTCCGTTGCAGACTGAACTGACTCCATATCAGCACTACTCTCTGCATATTCAGAAGAGCTATCGCAGCCGCCTATCAATAACACAGACCCAAGCATTATCGGTAGACATAAAACTGATGGAAACGAGGCTTTAGGCAGTAATATCGAATGAGACTGCTGAGTGTCATACTTCTTTTGATTGCATTGCGTCATTATTTTATAATCCGGCATTTTATGAGATATGGTAAACATATTGGATAAAAATATTTTAGCTTCTCTTATAAATCCAATCACCCTTATCCTACTTTTGTTTAATAATTAACGTTAATTATAATGATTACCTACTAAAAGTATATCTCTAATATCGAATCAGATTATTTATAGAAAAAATTTTGCTTGTTATTCGCCGATAGCTTTCATACGATGGTAGTCATTCAAATTTATTAAAATAATCGGGAGCCATCATGCAAGAGATAGAGCTAAAGTTTTTGGTACCAGAGTCGCGACTGAAAGGTTTGATGCGCCAAGCACGAGTCAAATCTTCTGAGGTGACGCAACTGGCTGCCCATTATTATGATACCCCCGACCAACAGCTTGCAGAGGCAGGCATTGGCTTGCGTATCCGTAAAGAAGGCGATGCTTGGGTACAGACCATCAAAGCGGGCGGCGATGGCATTGCAGCACGCCTAGAGCATAATGCGGTACTGGATAATGAACAAGTACAAGCGATGCTCGATAATAATACGCTCATGCCTGATTTAACCATTTATAAAAACACCTCTGTCGCCCCTGCCCTGGCTGAATTTAAGCTAAAAAAACTGGCTAAAAATCTCACACGGTTATATGTGACCGATGTAGAGCGCACCACACGATTGCTAGTGGATGATAGTGGCAGTGATGGTGATGCAAATAACCATGTCGAGATGGCGTACGATTATGGAGAAATTATTCACGGTAATGATGATACTCAGCGTGATGCTATTCAAGAGATTGAGTTTGAGCTGATATCAGGAGATATCGATTTTTTATTTGCAACCGCCAAAACTTGGTGTAAGCGCTACAAGCTTTGTTTGTCTACGGTGACAAAAGCTGAGCGCGGTGGTTTACTCATCACAGAACAGCAGCATAGTCCAGCTGTCCACGCTGTCCTTGACCAGCTAAATATCGATAAAAAAATCAGCATGCCTGCTTTTGTGCGCGCAGCGGTACATAACTGTCTTTTGCAAATACTGCCCAATAGCAGCGCTATCGTCGCTGGCAGCGAAGAGGACGACCATGCATTACAACTATACATTGGTATTACCCGCTTGCAAGCTGCCCTACAAGCATTTGCCAGCTATTCTGACGAAATCAATCCAGACTGGCTGCCAATACTAAAACAAACAGCCACGTTATTGAATGAATATCGAGAGCTTGCCCATCTTGCCTCACATATAGAGCCTAACTTACAGCAGCATGGTGCACCTACTGTCGATTGGGCAACAGATATGGATGCGCTGAAGATTACTCCGAAAGAGGCTGTCAGTGCCAACGATTTTCAGCTGACCTTACTTGAGCTGATCGCCTTTACCATGAGCGACCCAAGCCTTGAACCACAGGCTGATCAACTCGCCATCGATAAACTGGCAAAAACCTTATCCAAACAGCAGGCAAAGCTTGGCAAAGCAGTACAAGAGCTACAGAGTAAAAAAGACGTTGGCTCAGATAACATTAATATAGAAAGCAATGATTTAAAAGATAATGATTTACAAAGTGTTGACTTAGACGATAGTGACTTAGAAAACGTAGATTCAAAAAGTGACGATATAAAAAATATTGATCTAGACAGTAATAATGCAGAGCACGAGCTGCATGAGCAGTTAACCACCTTACTTTATATCAGTGAGTTTGCTACGCTATTATTAGATAAGAAAAAGTCAAAAAAGAAAAAAGCCAAGAAGGAAAGTAAACGCTGGCTAAAATACTTAGCAAAAGCGCAAAAGACTTTGAATAAATATCATAATCATAAAATGTACCAACAGCGCTATCAATTAAAGTCGAAGACAGATAGCAGTGCGTTGTATGGCGCTGGCTGGTTTGCAGCCATGCTAGTGAGAGACCTTAAGCGCACAGAAAAACGCTTGGCTAAAGTGACAGACAGCTCAGTATTTCGGTAAAAATGCTCTTATAGTCATTCCACTATAAAAGCATTACAGCGTTAACCTCGCTTGAAGTATTTAATATACATCTACACTCGGTTGCCTTGTACTACTTTTAAATTGAATCGACTATAGCAGCATGAACCAAGCTTAAAATAAACTAAGCTTAAAATAAAAAAGACAACTCACTTTATATGGGCTGTCTTTTTTTAAGCGTTTTCTTTGAGGTGCTTTTTTTGATCGGATGCTTAAATTCAGCCATTTGAAAAACGTAATACTTCAACTGAGTTAAGCATATTTCAAAAATTACTATCCGCTTTCTACATCTAGCGTGTTTGTAAGCTTAAGTATTTTATAAGCTCAAGTGTTTTATAAACCTAGCACTTTCATACGCTCACTAACTGGCTGATACGTTTTTTCGCCAGCAGGCTCAACAATGTTGCCAAATGGCATTTGTGCCACCAATTCCCAACTATCTGGGATAGCAAAAGCCTTAGCTGCGTCTTCATCCACAAGCGGATTGTAGTGCTGTAGGTTGGCACCAACATTTAGAGTACGTAGCTCTGTCCACATCGCATACTGATGCATGGCTGAGGTTTGCTGAGCCCAAACTGGGAATCTATCTGCATATAACGCAAACTGTTCTTGCAGTGACTCAGTCACGTTTTTATCTTCATAAAACAGCACCGTACCCGCCGCCGCACGGAAGCCATCTAGCTTTTGCTTAGTCCCAGAAAAGTCACCATCGCCGACGGCTGCACGCAGTTTTTCTTCAGCGATGTCCCATAATTTCTGGTGTTCGGCACCAAACAGTACGACCAATCGCGAAGATTGTGAATTAAAAGCAGAAGGCGTATGCAATAAAACACGCTCTGCCATATTGACAATCGCTTGTGGCTCTACTGGTAGCTCGTTGCCCAATGCATATATTGAACGGCGTTCATCAAAAGCTTGTTGTAAAGTAACTAGGCTTTCTTTAGACATCGATATTATCCTTATAGTTATCATAAAATATAGGTCAAACGAGCCAGACTAAGCATGGCAAGTTGATCATTCATAAGCAAGCTATTATAGCAATATGCTAAATAATATCTAGACTCTATAAAGTTTTATTTATCAATTACTCTATAAAGTTATTCTGTTTTACTTAGGACATGTCCTAAGCCTGAACGAAAGTACCTAAATGGACTAAGAATGGTTAATGAGCAACAATTGTCACCGATATGCCCTCTGCAATTTGGTCGAACAATTCAATAATATCCTCATTACGCATACGTATACAGCCGTGCGAGAGTGGCACACCCATCGGCTCACTGTCAGGCGTACCATGAATGTAAATATAACGCTGATAAGTATCACAGCCACCTTGACTGTTACTGCCTTTATTAAAGCCCTCTGCCACACCACTTAGCCAAAGAATACGGCTTAATATCCAATCGCGTTCAGGATGTCGTTTACCAAGCTCAGCACTATATATCTCGCCCGTAGGGAGGCGTCCGATAAACACGGCATTCATGGGTTCATTTGCGCCAATCTTTTTGGCGATAAAGTGTTTGCCAAGAGGTGTGCAGCCGCTATCTTGTTGACTGCCAATGCCATTTTTAGCAGTAGACACCGTATATTGAGCCAATTCTCTATTATGCTGGTAGAGCGTTAATGTTTGCTTAGCAATATTAACCACTAACTGCACATCAGAACTTTCGTTATTTTTCTCGTTATAGCTTTCGTTATTTTTCATAGAATATTTCCAACGGTCATTTACTCAATAGATATCATTATTGACCGCGTGATAAGTAAGTGGATTGATTTTTTCTATTATTAAGGGATTGTATCAAGGCTTTTGGCACCGTAATATAGGGGCACACTTTTTGATGCTAGCAGATTATGACGACTATTTCACCGACACGTGTGTCGATGTATGATTTTCTCTATCAAGATACTAAGCCGATGGTATCTTTATTGGCAGATGCCGCCAAGCTTTCATTACCACAAGCTCGATTGGCAATGGATGCCAGTTTGCAGGCCATTATCAGTGCCTTGCTTGCTTACCAGCAGCATAACGACGGACAAGCTGTGAGCAAAAAGCTATTTAGTCGCGGCGCTGTCAAAGAGCTACGCCAATATAATTCGATGAATTTTTCGACTATCAATGCGACGTTATATCATCGCCATGAAGCGGCGGATGCGATATTTTATGATAATGCTCGCGTGATTAAAGCGAGTGACTATATTGCTCAGCAGATTGACGCAACAACGCAGCAAGTACAGATACTCCTCACGTCCTTATGCGTGATTGTCTTACGTGAACTAGCTATTTTAGCTGACTATAGCCAACTTGATAACGACGAGATGGATAAGTGGTTCGCTTTACAGCCACAGTTTTTATCAGCTGCTCGCTTTGCCATCAATGAGCCAGCGTCTGTCTCTGTTAAATTGAATGAGGTAAATGAAGATAACAGTCTAGTCGCAGCATCAGAGATCAATTTAGACTCGACATTAAAAACAAAATCAGCAGCCGAATCCGAAAAACATCCTAATACAGAACGTGCCTTATTAAGTACAGAGCAGCTCGCTGACACCCCACCAGCGTTCAATCCTTACTGGAATGAATTGACGACATTCAAGCCTGAAAATCAACAGCCTGTGCAAGATATGCAATTGGCAACTGGTAATTATTTAAAAGCCATTGGGCGCTCACCTGATAACTTGCAGCAAGGTCGCCATAACGACATGCTAGTCTTTACAGAAATGCAAGCCATTGCCTTGCCACACCAACGCTGGCTATTACAGCTCGCCAAAATCTCAGATATCTATCTCAGTCGTAATCGCCTACGTATTACCTCCGAACCTGCCAGCGCACCCAAACCGCCTTTGGTAAGCTTGGGTCTAATTGGTGGTAATAACGATAATACACCGACTACCACCAGCGAAAAGCCCATTGAATACGAGGCATCAATACCCCTCTGGAAAAATCCGGTTATCCTGATTATTATTGCTGTGATCGGGGTGCTTGGCGGGCTTGCAGCGCTCAAGTATCAAAGCCAAAAATCTGACGGTGTGTTACTGGCGTCAGAAGAGGTCATAGAACAAGATATTATCGAAGAACGTCAACAGCAGGATGTGGCTATTGTCATGGTTGACGATGATGAGCCTGATGACAAAGAAACAAAAGCGGCTCAATGATAAATAAAAGCTCTGAATACAGGACTTCTTAATTAGCAAAAAATTATCGAACAAACCTTCAAAAAATCCACAAAAAAAGGCGCTATTCATATAGCGCCTTTTCTATTCATATTTTTTATTCATGCTTTATCTAGCACAATCTATTAAGACTGGCTTACTTCGATAAATCACGACCACGGCTGGCTTCAATCGCCAAACGTAGACCATTTAGACGGATGAAACCTTCTGCGTCTTTTTGATCGTAAGCGCCCGCATCATCTTCAAAAGTCGCGATTTTTTCGTCAAACAACGAATCATCTGACTTACGACCAACAACGCTCACAGCACCTTTGTATAACTTCACACGTACGGTGCCATTGACATATTCTTGTGACTTGTCAATCAATGCTTGTAGCATCATACGCTCAGGACTGAACCAATAACCGTTGTAGATAGTTTTAGCGTAGCGTGGCATCAGCTCATCTTTTAAATGCGCCGCTTCACGATCGAGTGTCAATGACTCAATACCGCGATGCGCTTTTAGCATAATGGTACCCGCTGGCGTCTCATAGCATCCGCGTGATTTCATGCCAACATAACGGTTTTCTACGATATCTAGGCGTCCGATACCATGCTGACCGCCAATCTTATTTAACTTAATCATGACTTCGTACGGCTTAAGTGCTTCACCATCGATGGCAACGATGTCACCTTTTTCGTACTCTAATTCTAAGTATTGAGCTTCGTCAGGTGCTTCTTCTGGGCTCACTGACCAGCGCCACATATCATCTTCTGCTTCGGCGTAAGGGTCTTCTAAAATGCCGCCTTCATAAGAGATGTGTAGTAAGTTGGCGTCCATTGAGTACGGAGATTTTTTCTTATTGCCCGCATAATCAATCGCAATGTTATGCTCTTTGGCATATTCCATCAAGCTCTCACGGCTAGACAAGTCCCACTCACGCCATGGGGCAATGGTGACCACGTCAGGCGATAAAGCAACGGCGCCAAGCTCAAAACGGACTTGGTCATTCCCTTTACCAGTCGCGCCATGACTGATCGCATCGGCGTTGTGTTCTTTAGCAATCTCAACTAAGCGCTTGGCAATTAACGGACGCGCGATAGAAGTCCCTAGCAGATACTCGCCTTCATAGATAGCGTTAGCGCGGAACATCGGGAATACATAATCACGGGCGAACTCTTCACGTAAGTCTTCAATATGGATATGTTTGATGCCCATGGCTTCGGCTTTGGCGCGTGCTGGCTCAACTTCTTCACCTTGACCGATATCAGCAGTAAAGGTAATCACTTCTGCATCATAGGTTTCTTGCAGCCATTTAGCGATGATGGAGGTATCAAGACCACCTGAATAGGCCAAGACGATTTTATTAATATTTTTTGGATCAAGTTGAGCCATGAAGAACTCCTATTGTGAGCATTTAGTGTTAGGAAAAGCGCTAATATTCAATCAAAAGATAAATTACTTGCTCAGTGTACATCATATTTACTATAGGCAAAAGTGCAACTGCCCCATGGCATAAGCTTTTGATTTAAATTTTGGGTCGATAGATTTCAATTATTCACATGTAGTTGACAGTTGACTGCCGCAAATTAAAAAACAACCCATGTATTATGTACAGATATTTAGCCGCATATTTAGTCAAGTAGGCAAATCTGTTATAATAGCAGTACAGTATCCCTTCCTTTTATTTCCGTATATGACGATATAGAGCGCGACGACATTATGACTGATTCGATTAGAGAATTGACCATCCTTCAGCCAGACGATTGGCATATCCATTTACGTGATGGCAAAGCATTGAGCACTACTGTATCGCACGCAGCAAACAGCTTTAACCGTGTCATATGTATGCCAAACTTAGTGCCTCCTGTTAAGAACACTGACGATGCGCGTGCCTATCGCGACCGTATCATGGCGCACTTAGTAGCCAGTGAGCTGAGTGCTGAGCGCAAAACTGCATTTGATCCACGTATGACTTTATATCTCACTGACAAAACCACTGCCCAAGATATCGAGATGGCAGCACAATCAGGTATCGTCCAAGCGGTCAAGCTTTATCCTGCTGGCGCGACTACCAATTCGGCTGATGGTGTCACCAATATTAACGCCTGTGTCGATGTTTTTGAAGCATTAGAAAAGTACAACCTACCACTATTGATACATGGCGAAGTGACGCAAGATCATGTGGATATCTTTGACCGTGAAAAGCGCTTTTTAGACGAAGTGTTGGCGCAAATCATTGTCAAATTCCCTACATTAAAGATTGTCGTCGAGCATATTACTACCAGTGATGCCGCTGATTTTGTCTTAGCACAAGGCAATCACATTGCCGCCACTATTACCCCGCAGCATTTAATGTTTAACCGCAATCATCTATTGGTTGGCGGTATCAAGCCACATTTTTATTGCTTGCCTATTTTGAAGCGTGAAAGCCATCAAAGAGTATTATTAGATGTGGCAACCAGTGGCAATCCTAAGTTTTTCTTAGGCACGGATTCAGCCCCGCATGCGACGGATAAAAAAGAAGCCGCTTGTGGCTGTGCTGGCTGCTATAGCGCCGCAACTGCCTTGCCATTGTATGCCACCGCTTTCGATAGCGTGGGAAAAATAGACAAGTTAGAAGGCTTTGCCAGTCGTTTTGGGGCTCAGTTCTATGGATTACCAGTCAATGAAAGCACGATTACGCTTGTCAATACGCCTATGCACGTGCCAGCAGCCTATCCTTATTTTGATGGCTCATCATTGACCCCGCTTATGGCAGGCGAGACACTGCCTTGGTCTATCAAAGCATAAAACTCACTAAGCAAAACCATCTGTATTCTATTTTAACTTGAGAAGTTTAGCCCTATGATAAGAATGACATCTGCTAACCAGCAGTGTGATTTGTATCATAGGTTATTTATTGTTCATTTAATGTCTTAATTCAATATAACAGTACGACTGATAAAAGCGATTTAACCAGATATGACCACTCCAAACGATGCCGCCTTACCTGACGAAAACCCATCAAACCCTGTAGATAATAGCATTAAGAGCCCAGCAAATAGTCACACAGAAGATGCCGCAGCAGACGAGCTAGCACCAATGCGTCTAAAAGACCGATTTCGTAAGTTTCTGCCTGTCGTCGTTGATGTGGAAACTGCCGGCTTTAATGCGCAAACCGATGCTTTACTAGAAATTGCCTGCATTCCTGTACTACTGAATGAGCAAGGTGTGTTTTATCCTGGGGAAGCATTCAATGCTCATATCGAACCCTTTGAAGGCGCGAATCTTGAGCCAAGTGCCCTTGCCTTCACTGGCATTGATCCCAACAATCCAATGCGTAAAGCCATTGCCGAAGATGAGAAAACAGCACTACGCCGTATCTTCAAAGGGTTAAAAGAAGTACGCCGTACTGAAGACTGCCGCCAGTGTGTCTTAATCGGGCACAACGCTCATTTTGACTTAGCATTTTTGAATGCGGCGGTGCTGCGTACCAATAACAAAAGTCACAACCCGTTTCATAACTTTTCAGTTTTTGACACAGTGACTTTATCTGCGCTGGCATTTGGTCAGACAGTACTAGCACGGGCTTGCAAAGCAGCAGGGCTTGATTTCGATGGTAATGATGCACATTCTGCCCTATACGATACACAAAAGACCGCTGAGCTGTTTTGTCATATCCTAAACCATTATCCTATGCTGGCTAATGCGATGCATACTGAAGAAAATAAAGAGGATTCGACTGAGAGTAGTCACAAATAATCCATTTATCACATATCCTATATTGCCAACTACCCATAATAGTGCTATTTGTAATACTTGATGACTTTAACATCTTGGTTTTACAATCAATAGGGATATGATTGATATCACAATAAATCAGCCACTTGTCTAACCGTTGAATATCATATTGTGTAAAACAATTCAAAAACCAGACAAGTTGTTGTAATTACTCACATTAGAACGTCTCGTTATATCCTATAGATGGTTTCAGTTGCCCACATTGTCGCGATAGCCAGTACGATTCATGCTATCGAGGCGTAATAGGAGGGACTCTATTATGGATCCACAGCTTAAGTTATGGGGAACCATCCTCGGTTATATGCTGCTCGCATTGACTATTAGTGCTTGCACTTCACTATGGATTCGCTATCATTTAAAGCGTAATGACTTACATCCTCGCCGTGCAATCAAAAAAAGATACTTAATTTTAAAAAGAAGAAGAAAAAGGCTTGACAGCAAGCGCAGACGCTATTAGAATACGCACCACTTCAGCATAAAGGTGAAAGCAGCTGAGGTGTTGTGTTACTAGTCCCCATCGTCTAGAGGCCTAGGACACCGCCCTTTCACGGCGGTAACGGGGGTTCGAATCCCCCTGGGGACGCCACTATTTGGCGTCACTTATTAGCAAGTTTGCTGCAAAGCATCTGATAAGACTAATAAGCGTACCACCAAAAAGTCCAATCACAATACCATTGTGATTGGGCTTTTTTTATGCCTGTTTTTTATATCATGAGGTTCTTGATATCTTAGCACTCAGTTCGTCATCGCCGATTTACTTGATAAATGAAGCATAATTAATTTTATACATAAGATTCGGTATTAAGTTCGCTCAAGATATTAAGGTATATTTACTAAGCGTCGCTATCTATGGTTTCTATACCTAACTTGATGTTTTGTTTATTTATTGAACTCTTCACCATAAATTTAAGCAAAAAAATCCAGCATTGAATACTGGATTTTTAAATCAAACAATCTATTTTTACAAAAACTACCAAATCTTATCTGATAGCATTAGCCACAACAATGTCATCACAATCATGATACCGAGTACTGTTTGAATCAAGAAGAATGCTTGATGCTGACCAACAACCTTACTTAACGTCACCCCTAACGTGCTGTACTTGATAGGTGGCGTGTCAATATTGCCAGTTCTTGCTTGTTCCTCATAATACCCTTGTAAGATATCTAAAAATTCGCGCCATGCGTTAGAGCCCCAATCATAGGGTTTAAATGGCATGAGTTTTTTCAGCTCAGGCTCTTTGGTCATCCAACGTTCAAGTGTAATGGAGCGTAGAGACCAGTTCGAAAAACGGCGTTCAGTAATTTCTGAAAAATCTAAGATTTTTAATTCTTTATGTCGATCGTCTAATAATAAGCGATTCTTTAGATTGGTTAAATCTTGTTCTGACCCTTCTGCACATTGAAAAAAGTAGCCATTGCCATAGCAAAGAATACCCGTAACATTATCGGCTTGGTTACGCTCAATCGCGACCTCTGAGATGTCGTTAAGCGTGCTGGGGCTTGAAAGACCAGTCGAAGTAATTTGGCTTATATATATAAGCTGGCAGAGATCTGTCGTCACTGGATTTGTCGAATCATTGATTGTTGACAATCAGCTTCTCCCTATTTTTAGGTAAATGTAGCTAAGACAACCATACTAAATTTAGAAAAAACATAGAAACAAGATCTTTGAAAATATCAAATAGGCTTGGTATATTATTGATTTTATAAATGTTTATATTAATTGTATTAAGTTGGTTACATCATAGGCTAGTTTAGTCATCAAAGCAATATATGTTTATCTTATATCATTAATTGAAAAAACCCAACAATAATTCGCAATTATTTATACTGAAAACTTGCAGTATATTTTTTGAGCAGTGATAGGATAAATAGGTAATATGGGAGGGGGAAGTGATGATAAAAATCGTCAACAATGAGCGATAAGACCACCGGCTCATTAATGAGATTGATACAGACTGGTGGCTATTACGAGTGTTTAATTATTTTTAATCTGCTCAGAACTGGGCATTAATAATCGCTGCGAGCAAGATAGCATCATCAGGATAGGTAAGCTTTATGTTCTGGCGACTGCCAGTCACGAGGCGAATGGGTAGGTCTAGACATTCAAATGCACTGGCTTCATCAGTAATGGTGAGCTCGTATTCAGCGACATAAGTTAATACTTTTTGCAGCTGACCTAAGCGAAACACTTGCGGCGTTTGTGCTTGCCACATATGACGGCGATCGATAGTACATTTAGCGTAAGAATGTGGGCTGCTACTCACTGTCAGGTTAACTACAGGCGTCTCACCTACAAGCTCAGATTGAGCGGTAGACTGGGGATAAGATTCCTTTAAAGTATCAGCCACCGGTGTCGCTAAGATAGCACCATAAGGCTCTAGCATCGCCGCTTCGATGACTTGTTCAATATCATGACTGGAAACCGCAGGACGCGCCGCATCATGAATAACAACCAAATCTGAATCGTCAGCTCCCGCCTCAATAATCGCCTTTACCCCTGCCTGTACCGACTGCCAGCGCTCAGCGCCGCCCATGGCATAATGTATAGGTAGCGCAAAATCCAATGTCTGTGCCGTACTGTCATCTGCTGCGACGACTAATAAACATGTCTCAATATAAGCACTACTAGCAAGCCGTGCTACACTATGCTGTAGCAAGGTCTGCCCTTGCAGCATCGTATATTGCTTGGCGATAGAGGCACCAAAACGACTACCGCGACCCGCAGCGACGATCATGGCATGTACATTAGGTGTGATATTCATAAGGCAATGTTCATAAAGTAGTATTCATGGTTAGAACCCATGACAGTATTGCTAGGGAGAAATGAAGAATAAGAGAAGTAACGAATTTCAGGTGAATAAGATTTCTATTATAGACAATAGAAGATCATAATTTTAGACAGTTAAGAGCAATTAATAACGGCTATGCGTCGTGGGCGCCGTAGATACTTGTACAAAGGTCTCGTTCGGCTTAATCAAACCCAAGTCTAAACGAGCGTGCTCTTCCACTGCCTCAAGACCAGTTTTTAAGTCATGTACATCAGTACGCAATAAGTTATTTGCTGCCACTTGGTTTTCGTTTAAGCGTTGTTGTTCTTCGATTTGAGTCAGCAATTTATTATGCTCAAAGCGACCATTTTCGCCCAGCCAATACTGATATTGCAATCCCAAAAGGACGGCAACGGCTAGAGCAAGTAGCATAAATTGGCTAAAGTATTTCATAAGATAATAACGCCGAACAACATAGAGACAATAATAAAAATAAAAAACCAGCTAAGCTTGCTAAGCGATATATCACCATATTAATGATGACATATCGCCTAGCTGTAGCAAGAAATCTGGCTTGTTAACCACGTAGACCGATGAACTCTTCACGACCACGATAGCTTGCACGTACTTGTTGCTCGATACGTAACAGCTGATTGTATTTCGCCACACGGTCTGAACGACATAGTGAGCCAGTTTTAATCTGACCAGCAGCAGTACCAACTGCTAAATCTGCAATGGTGCTGTCTTCAGTTTCACCTGAACGATGTGAGATAATAGTTGCATAGCCATTTTTCTTCGCTAGATAGATCGCATCTAGCGTTTCTGATAAAGTACCGATTTGGTTAAATTTAATCAAAATTGCATTGGCAATATGCTTATCAATACCCTCTTGCAAGATAGCAGGATTGGTCACAAATAAATCATCACCAACCAACTGAACTTTATCACCAATCTGCTCAGTCAAATATTTCCAACCATCCCAATCAGACTCGTCAAGCCCGTCTTCGATAGAGATAATAGGATATTGACGCGCCAAGCCGACTAGATAGTCTGAGAATCCTTGGCTATCAAAGGCTTTGTTGCCTTCGCCTGCCAAGATATATTGACCATTTTTATAAAACTCACTAGCCGCACAATCTAGCGCCAAATGAATGTCTTCGCCCGCTTTATAGCCGACTTGCTCAATCGCTTGCATAATAACGGTGATGGCTTCTTCATTGCTACGCAGGTTTGGCGCAAAACCACCTTCATCACCAACCGCAGTATTTAAACCTTGTGATTTCAACACAGATTTCAAGCTGTGGAAAATTTCTGTACCAGCACGCAATGCTTCTGAGAAGCTGGTGAAACCAACAGGCTCAATCATGAACTCTTGGATATCAACGGTGTTATCCGCATGCTCACCACCGTTCAAGATGTTCATCATCGGTACAGGCATCGTCAGCGACGTCTGATTGCGCAAGTTTGCAATATATTGATGTAATGGCAGATTTTGTGACTTGGCAGCGGCTTTTGCAGTGGCAAGAGACACCGCTAGCATGGCATTAGCACCAAGGCTGTCTTTGTTTTCTGTGCCATCTAGCGCAATCATTGCATCATCAATGCCTTGCTGTTCGGTGACGTCTTTATCCATCAACGCGCTGCGAATTTGGCTATTGACGTTAGCAACGGCTTTCTTAACGCCTTTACCCATATAGCGACTTTGGTCACCATCACGTAGCTCTAATGCTTCACGTGAGCCAGTAGAGGCACCACTTGGCGCAGCAGCACGGCCGATAGTGCCATCAGCTAAGATTACATCAGCTTCGATGGTTGGGTTACCACGCGAGTCTAAAATCTCACGGGCGCGAATGTCTTTAATTGCGGTGACGTTGGTGGTTTCTTCAGCGTACATAATGTCTGTTAATTCCTTTGGTCATGCCAAGTTTGTGGGATAAATAACGGCAACTAGAATACAAAAAAGATAAAGCAAAATATCGTATAGTGCTATGCTCAAACCAGCTTTGCTTATCTATATAGTCAGCAAGTTTTGAGCAGGATTAAAGGTGGTTTTAATACTTTAATCGTCAGCTATAGTGCTTGGCATCATAGCATAAATTTTGCCAAACTTCCCTTATCTTGCACCGACTGGCGCTGATAAAATCACACTTAGATAAACAAATTACCAATTATGGATTTGTCTCAGCACCTATAATATTAAAAGCCATATGACTCTTATACTTTTGTTAGACGTTCTGTTTTAGCGTGGGAGCCAGATACTGTGTTATCCAGCTCAACCTTTGTTTTAAATTGGGTCAAACGTAAGGCATTCATTAATACAGAAATAGAGCTAAGCGCCATCGCAGCGGCGGCAATCATAGGGTTTAAGAAACCAAAAGCAGCCAGCGGAATACCAAGGCAATTATAAATAAAAGCAAAAAACAGATTTTGCTTGATGTTGCGCACTGTTGCATTAGCTATTTTTTGCGCGGCATCAATATGCATCAGTGACTCACCCATCAAGCGTGCAGACGCACTATGCTGGGCGACATCTGTGCCTTCAAACATGGCAAAGCTTGCATCGGCAGTTGCCATCGCTGGTGCATCGTTGACACCATCACCTGCCATTGCAACTTTATGACCAGCCGTTTGCAACAAGGCAATTTGACTGGCCTTATCGCGTGGGCTCATTTTACCATAAGCCTGCTCAATACCCAGCTGCCCTGCCACATGATCGACCACAGACTGCTTATCACCACTCATCAAAATGACATTAATACCTGCGTCTTGCAGCGCAGTAATAGCCTTCGGAGTATCTACTTTTAAGTCGTCAGCTAATGCAAAAGCACCCAAAGCTTCCTCATTAATACTAACGGCAACGGTACTGGCAATTTGCCATACCTTTGGCATCAGCTTAGGCAGTGTTAAATTAGCAAATTCTGCGGTACCGACTTTCACTATACCTAAACCTTCAATATTTGCCTGTATGCCAGCGCCTTTAATGACACTAATATCAGTCACATTCATCAACGGCAAATTTCGCTCAGTAGCCGCGTTAACCAATGCTGTTGCTAGCGGATGACTGGCATGTGCTTCAACGCTTGCGGCAATTTGTAACACATCATCGACTGCGATCGATTTATCCACCATCACATGGTCTACGATAGTCGGCTTACCAATGGTCAAAGTACCTGTTTTATCGAGCACTACTGTATCGATGTTGCCTGCCGCTTCAAGGCTTTGTGCGTCTTTGAACCAGACACCATGACGAGCAGCAACGCCCATACCAGCCATGATAGCGGCTGGCGTTGCCAAACCTAAAGCACAAGGACAAGCAATGACCAACACCGAGACGGCATGCATCAAGGCAGTATCAATCATCCCAGTCAGCCACCACGTCACTCCAAAGGTGATAAGCGCAATGGCAACGACGACTGGTACGAATACTGCCGTCACTCTATCGGCAAGACGGGCTAAATTGGCTTTTGAGCCTTGGGCATCGCTGAGGGCTTGTACCATATCACCAAGCTTTGTATCACTACCTTTAGCACTGACGCGGTATAACAAGCTGCCATTTTCAACCAACGCCCCTGCTAATAATTTATCTCCCACTTCTTTTTTGAGCGGTACCGACTCACCCGTTAAGTGACTCTCGACACACCAGCCAGCACCATCGATAACCACCCCATCGGTTGCAACTCGGCTGCCTTGCTTGGCACGCAAAATATCACCAACTTGCACGTCTTTAAGAGCAACATTATGAAAATCACCATTAGGCTGCTGCTGTTCGACTTCATCGGGCGTTAAAGACAATAATAAATCGATACTATTGAGGCTGTGTTTTTTGGTGCGCTCTTCTAGATACTTACCCGTACGTACAAAAGCAATGACCATGACGCCTGCTTCAAAATACACCGCAGGAATGCCATCCGCACCGTGACCACCAGCATGACCACTTTGCAGCAAACCGTTTAAAGTGCCATCGCCATGGGTCAGCCACAGATAAGTGGAATACGCCCAAATAGTCACGGTACCAATGACGACTAGCACGTCCATATTGGCAAGACCACCTTTGATAGACGCCCAAGCGCTTTTGTAAAATGGCAAGGCAAATCCAAACTGTACAATGGTCGCTAATATAAACTGAATCCAAATCGGCGGCATCCACGCCATACCCTGACCAACGAGCATGCCTGCCATACCAACTAAAAATGGCACCAAACAAACCCATAACCCAATCAAGCGCCATGGGTACTGAGTCGCGGTATCTTCGTCTGTTTTTGCAAACAAACTATCGGCCGCCTGCAAATTGGCAACGAAGCCTGTTTTATTTACCCATTCTGTCACTTGTTCAGGCGTTGTCTGAGTCGGATCATAATCAACATTAGCGGTCTCGCCAGCGAAGTTTACACTCACCTCGTATACCGACGGCTTTTTGTTGAGCACCTTCTCAATTCGTGAGGCGCAGGCTTGACACGTCATCCCCTCAATTGCTAGCTGCAAATGTGCACGCTGCGGCGCGAGCGGCGTATTGGATTGAATATCAGTTTTTACATCGTAGGCGTCATGATTGTCGGTTTGGGTAGTATCATTCATAAATAAAACTCGGTATGGCGTTTATGCGTTATGGCGTTATAAAGTCGTCTGAGCTAGGATAGCAACTCAATGGATGGAATATCTAAGTCAAATAAATAGCACACTTTTAAATTTAATATTGGTATGGTCACACTGAATAATGAGTACGCTACTATCAATAATTTTTAACCATTAAAAAACCAGCCTTGATAGCCGGTTTTTTAATACAAATGAAGCAGGTTAAGCATTAGCAACAGTGGCATCAAAGCCTGCATCGTCGATAGCAGCAGCAATTGTTTCTACACTGGTTTTGCTATCATCAAAAGTAACCGTCGCTTGATTATCTGCCAGCTCAATACTGATATCGTCTAAGCCATCGATATCGGCAGTGGCGTTATGAACACTGGCCACACAGCCACCGCAAGTCATGCCATCAATTTTGATAATACGTGTTTGGTTTGCCATGAGAGGCTCCTTATTTTTGTAACTGAGTTTTTATAGGTAAATACTTTTATTAAAGAACTGCTTTTATAATTGTCTTTTTAAGACGGCTATCTTTTAAGACCTTATAAAAATAGCACTTAACCAGCTTAAGCCCTATCACGGTTAACAACAAGACTCTTTGGTTATCACTTTATTAATAGAAACGTAAATAATGGAACTGTAAATAATGGAACCGTGAATTTATGCCTAAGTGACAGACAATAGCGCTTATTTTAGAATAACGTCTAATCATCATGACGTGGGTTTTGCGGTGCATCAAGAGGAAACGGCTGGGTCACATAATCGACCGTACTGATTGCCGCCGTAAACGCATGGATACTGGTGTCTGTATCTTCATAACGTATGGTGGCAACATTATTATCAGGATTAAGCTCGATGGCCGTCACCCCTGTGATATTTTTCAGCGCTGTCATCACACTCTTTAATCCTTCATCATCATCGATATTTTCGATACTGACTGTTGCTGTTTGCATCGCCATGATCTCAGCCTCTTATTGTCTGTGAATACATTAATGGGTATCTAACACCTCAAAGCCTTTGACCAAGTCATCAATTTGCTTCAGCTGACGCAAAAACGGCTCTAACTGACTCATACGTAGCGCACACGGACCATCGCATTTTGCAGTCTCTGGATTTGGATGCGCTTCTAAAAATAACCCTGCAAGTCCTGTCGCCATCCCTGCTCGTGCCAATGTTGTGATTTGTTCACGGCGTCCGCCCGCACTATCGCTACGGCCGCCTGGCTGCTGTAAGCTATGCGTCACATCAAAAAATACGGGGATATCCATCTGCTTCATGGTATCAAAACCAAGCATATCAACGACCAAATTATTGTAACCAAAGGCACTGCCGCGCTCACAAAGGATCAACTTATCGTTACCCCCTTCAAGGCATTTGTTAACGATATGACGCATCTCATGCGGCGCTAAAAACTGTGCTTTTTTGATGTTGATAATCGCATCTGTCTTCGCCATCGCATGTACCAAATCTGTCTGACGTGATAAGAATGCAGGTAATTGAATGATATCTGCCACTTCAGCAACGGGTGCCGCTTGATAAGGTTCGTGGACATCCGTGATAATAGGCACTTGGAATTTTTCTTTGATTTGCCCCAGCCAATCAATACCCTGCTCTAATCCAGGACCTCGATATGAGTGCAGGCTTGAACGGTTGGCTTTATCAAAACTGGCTTTGAAGACATAGCCAATCCCCAAACGCTGACATATTTCGACATATTGCTCTGCAATCTCGAAGGCCAATTCCTTTGATTCCAAAACATTCATACCACCAAATAACACAAATGGTTGGTCGTTACCGATATTAAGAGTATTGCCATTTGGCGTAGTAAGTTTGATATGTGATTGCGCCGTTGATAAATGTTCCATGAAGTCGTTACCCTCTTTATTGTTATTAATATTTCTATCCCGTATTGTAACCGATAGACTCAGTAAAAAAAGGGGTTAAGCGTAATTGCTGACCAACCATTAGAAAAATTGTCATGTTTATTGCTTAAAAACAATCTCATTCATAACCACAGTCATAAAATGAAACGCAAAAAAAAGACCAATCCGAAGATCAGTCTTTTTTATACATGTAAGTTTTTATACATTAACGATTATTTGTTTTCGTTATAGTTCTTAGCCGCTTTTACAAAGCTGTTGAACAGTGGATGACCACCGCGTGGCGAGCTGGTAAATTCAGGATGGAACTGTACGGCGACAAACCAAGGATGATCAGCAATCTCGACCGATTCTACTAGATGCTGCTTGGCAGAATAACCAGATATGGTCATGCCTGCTTGCTCTAATGGTTCGATATAGCGATTGTTCATCTCATAACGATGGCGATGACGTTCAGTGATATTTTTGGCGCCATAGATTTGGCTAAGCTTGCTACCAGCAACCAATTCGGCTTGCTGCGCGCCTAGACGCATGGTGCCGCCAAGGTCAGAGTCATCGCTACGAATCTGCAATTCGCCGCGCTCATCTAACCACTCAGTGATGAGACCAATGATAGGCTCTGCCGTTTTGCGATCAAACTCAGAAGAATTGGCATCGATTTTGAGTACATTACGCGCGTACTCAATCACTGCTAGCTGCATACCAAGGCAAATACCTAAATATGGCACGTTGTTTTCACGAGCATAAGTGATGGCTTTTATCTTACCATTGGTACCACGTTCACCAAAACCACCCGGTACTAGGATAGCATCAGCGTTGTGTAGCTGCGCCAATAAGCTGTCATCGTCTTCTAGACGCTCAGCATCAACATAGTCAATTTTGACATCGGCTTTATGAGTGATACCAGCATGCAGCAGTGCTTCGTTGATCGACTTATAAGCATCAGGTAACTCAACGTATTTACCAACCATCGCTACCGTAAGGCTCATTTCAGGATTAAGCTGCGCTTCAACCACTTTGTCCCAATCACTCAAATCTGCTTCTGGTACATCTAAACCAAAACGCTCACAGATCAAATCATCAAGATCCTGCTCATGAAGCGTGCGTGGAATCTGATAAATACTTTGCGCATCTTCACACATAATAACCGCACGCTCTTCCACATTGGTGAACAACGCTATTTTGCGACGGTTGTCTTGCGAGATGTGGTGATCAGAGCGGCAAATCAATATGTCAGGCTGCAAACCGATAGAACGCAGCTCTTTTACTGAATGCTGTGTTGGTTTGGTTTTGGTTTCGCCTGCACTAGCAATGTAAGGAACTAGCGTCAAATGCATCAGCATGGCTCTATTGCGACCAAGCTCTACTTGCATTTGGCGGACGGCTTCCATAAATGGTAGCGATTCGATGTCACCAACGGTACCACCAATCTCAATAATAGCGATATCATAACCTTCACCACTGGCTAAAATTTTACTCTTAATTTCATCAGTGATATGCGGAATAACTTGTACTGTACCACCAAGATATTCACCACGGCGCTCTTTATTTAGCACGTTTTGATAGATACGACCACTAGTAAAGTTATTGCTCTTACTCATTTTTGAATGGCGTAAGAAGCGCTCATAGTAACCCAAATCTAAATCAGTCTCTGCACCATCTTCGGTGACGAATACTTCGCCATGCTGGAATGGGCTCATCGTACCTGGATCGACATTGATGTACGGATCCATCTTGGTCATCGTGACGGTCACGCCACGGGCTTCTAAGACCGCTGCAAGAGAGGCTGCGGTGATACCTTTTCCTAGTGAGGACACTACCCCACCGGTCACAAATATAAACTTGGTCATAGTACTCTGTCGGTAATTGGTAAAGAAGGATTTTACTAAAAATACATCAAAAAATATAGGGCAAAAGCATAAACTCTTTGAAACATTCAAGTTTTAGTACTTAGCTATTATAACGCACTACCCACTCAAAAAGGATATAACAAAAAAACTCACCCCGAAGGATGAGTTTTTATAATCAGATTCTAATGCTTAGATTAGAATTTGTATTCTAGACCAGTACCAACTACGAATACTTCAGCATCGCCTTTTACCTTGGCAAGTATGTCTTTATTAGTAATAGGATCTTTAACACCAGTGTTATACATAGTATTAACGTTATCAGCATTGTTCATACCAGCATAGGCATGCATGATGATATTGTCTTTAAAGAAGTACTTACCGCCAACAACGATCTGATCTGATTCAGCGTTATCAATACCAGCTAGATTGTCAGTCTTGTTGTACTGAGTGTAAATAGAAGCTGGACGTGCAAAGTTAGCTAGCGCCATTTGAGCACTCACAACTAGACCTTTTTCTTTTTCAGAACCAGTAAAGTCATAATCTGCAACCTGATACAAAGCACCGAGTGTTATAGGGGCTGCGATGTATTTTCCTAAGTCTACAGTGGCCGTACCACGGATGATATCACCATTGATGTTTTGGTCTTTGTCATAAGCCACACCAGCAGTGAAGCCTGTACCTTGGTCAAACATCATTGCAACACCGAAGCCCGCATCATTGTTGAAATTATCATCATCAGAGCTATACATAGCATACAATTCTAATGGTAGGTTATTGTATTTTGGTGCAGCCCAGATCACTGAGCTATTAATACGACCACTATCAGCCATATTCAACGCTTCAACAACGTCGTCTTCCATTTCATTCGTACCCATGTTATCCCAATAGCCTTCGTTAACAACAACGTTGTTAATTTTGTCTAGGCTAGATTGGTTTTTACCAACACGGAACTCACCGAATTGCTTGTTATTAATACCTAGGTATGTATCACGGTTAGAGAAAGTATCATTATCACCATCGATGCTTGTGCCATACTCTAATTGATAAATAACATCAGTATTAGCAGTCATGGCTTCAGAGCCTTTGAAACCTAAACGTGAAGAATGAGAGTTGATTTCTATTGTATCTTCATCAAAGTCATTTACATTACCAACTGAATTATATTCAGCATTAACGTAGTCGGCAGCTAAGAATGCTTTACCATAAACAGTTGGTGCTGCATTGGCTGCAGATACAGATAGGGCAGCAACTGCTGTAGCTAAAAGTAGTTTTTTCATGGGGTATCTCCACTTTACAATTTTAGTAATAAGCTAGCTATTATTAGCTGGTGCTCATAATGGTATCGTCACAAATCCTCAAAGATATAATGTGTAACTGGCTACCGAGATTAGTCAGAAACAAGTGTGGCGAAGTTCTATTACAGTAAGATGAAAAAAACAATGACTTACATAACTGGGATTAAAAAGTAACTGCCATGTAATCTTAGGTCTTTATCGCTCCGTTGCGTAACATCCGTTACCAAACTCATACTTCGAATACAAGCATAACAACTTTGACATAATTTGCAACATTTTTTTTAGATTTTTAAACCCAGTATTTGTTGAATGCCATATCTACTATAGAATGTAGGTCATTGTAAAAAAATCCCTATCTGCTCAAATAGATAAAGATACTATTGATTAATATAATTACCAAGAACTTGAAACTAGCGTAATGAATACTCTTTCATTAACAAAAATAAAGCCGTACTTGTTCATTAACAAGTACGGCTAATAAAAAATAATAAATGTGGTTTATGACATACTGACAGTCACAATTGAGATCGGAAAATTACTACAAGAACAGTAAAAAAGGTATTTTCACTGCTCTTGTTTCCAGACTATAACCTTAGTCAATGGCTATCACAGACTTCTTATTAAGTATAAAAGCCAATAACAAGCCTCATTTAGTCATGACAGTATCATAATAGAATGTCAAGTATGCCATATTCTAATATTAACCTGCGCAATATTAGCAGCCTGCTTTTAGATCAAGACGTGCCTGATGCAATAATGGCTCAGTATAACCACTCGGCTGCTCACGACCTTTAAACACTAAGTCACAGGCCGCTTTAAAGGCATAAGAGTGGTCAAAGCTATCTGCCATCGTCTGATAGTCGCTATCGCCTGCATTTTGCTCATCCACCACTTTTGCCATACGCTTCATCGTATCCATCACTTGCTGCTCGCTCACGACATCGTGATGCAACCAGTTGGCAATATGTTGACTTGAAATACGTAAAGTCGCACGGTCTTCCATCAGACCCACATCATTGATATCCGGCACTTTAGAACAACCAACGCCTTGATTTACCCAACGCACAACATATCCTAAGATGCCCTGAGCATTATTGTCTAGCTCTTGCTGTTTCTCTTCATCAGTCCAATTGGTATTTTTTGCTAAAGGAATGGTCAAAATGTCGTCTAAGCTGGCACGCTCACGTGATTTTAGGCTGTCTTGAACATCAGAAACACTCACTTGATGATAGTGCATGCTGTGCAAGGTTGCCCCTGTTGGTGACGGTACCCATGCGGTACTGGCTCCAGACTTAGGATGTGCAGCTTTGGTGTCCATCATCTCTTTCATCTCGTCAGGCTTCGCCCACATGCCTTTACCAATTTGAGCAACACCTTGTAAACCAGTCTCTAAACCGATATCAACGTTCCACTGCTCGTAGGCTGGCTGCCATGCTTGTGACTTCATCTCACCCTTAGGTACAAATGGGCCTGCATTCATGCTGGTATGCATCTCATCACCAGTACGATCTAAGAAACCTGTGTTAATAAAAATGACACGCTCTTTCGCTTGGCGAATGGCTTCTTTCAAGTTGACCGTCATACGGCGCTCTTCATCCATGATACCGATTTTGATGGTATTACGCTCTAAGCCTAATAAGTCTTCTACTGCATTGAATAAATCGTTGGCCATTTTGACTTCTTCAGGACCATGCATTTTTGGTTTAACGATATACATTGAACCTTTACGTGAATTTGATAGCGCATTTTTACCTTTAAGGTCATTGAGCGTTAATAGTGGTGTAATCAAGCCATCCATCAAGCCTTCAAATATTTGTTCTTGACCATCACCCAAGTCGACCAATATTGCAGGGTTTTGCATGAGGTGACCGACGTTACGAATCAGCAATAACGAACGACCTGGCAGGATCAGCTTGCCACCATCTGGGGTGGTGTATTCACGATCTGGATTTTGCTGACGTGTGCGGGTTTTGCCACCTTTTTCAAAGGTTTCTTGCAAGTCACCATTCATGAGACCAAGCCAATTGCGATACACTTCCACTTTTTCTTCTGCATCGACGGCAGCGATTGAGTCTTCACAATCTTGAATTGCCGTAATAGCTGACTCTAGCAGCACATCTTTGATATGTGCAGGGTCGTCTTTACCGACTGGATGGTTGGCATCTATTTGAATTTCTGCATGCAAACCGTTGTTTTTTAATAAAATACCCGTTGGGCTTTCTGCATCACCGACGAAACCAACGAATTTTTCGGCATCTTTTAGCTCAGTACTGCTATCACCTTGGACAATTTCAAGCTTACCATCGACCACTTTAAAGCCGGTCGCATCGTTATATGAACCTGACGCCAATGCAAAGTTTTCATCTAGGAATTGTTTGGCATAAGCAACGACAGCAGCACCGCGAGTTGGGTTGTAACCACCTTTTGCTTCTTGACCATTTTCGTCACTGATAACATCAGTACCGTATAAAGCATCATACAAGCTGCCCCAACGAGCGTTGGTTGCGTTCAATGCGTAGCGCGCATTACGTACTGGTACGACCAACTGCGGGCCTGCAATATGAGCAATCTCGTCATCGACATTTTCTGTGCTAACTTTAAAATCATCGCCTTCTGGCAACAGATAGCCAATCTCTTGTAAGAATGCTTTGTAAGCAGGATAATCAATGTTGCCGTCTTTGGCAGGATGTTGCAGGTGCCACTGGTCAATCTGCGCTTGAATCTTGTCACGAGTTGCAAGCAATGCTTTATTGCGCGGCGTAAACTCTTTAATGACCTTTTCAAAACCTGACCAATAACTGTCTGAATCAACACCGACTTTCGGTAGCACTTCGTTTTCAATAAAGTCATACAATTGCTGGTCGATGGCAAGAATGCCTTTTTGAATACGATTGGCGTTAGAAGACTGGCTCATGTTGTTATCCTTATCTGTTCGTGAGGGGTGTGAATACGAAGTTGCTACCGCAATGATTACACATTGTCGGTCTTAGGCATCTATTCCAAATTTAGATGAAATACTAAGCAAACCTACTGATATATCATACAAGCTTGTGGTGATTAGCGAATTAACTATTTATGCTATGCTATTAACCTATATTTTGCCGCTTTAGCCATTAGCATGGTCAAAGCATGTATAACGGATGATGGTATCAACCTTGCTTAATGTGCTCAGTGTACGATTTGAGCTCGGTTGCCTTGCACCTACTGTAAACGGTTTCAACTGCATAACATTGGCAAGCATCACCACTGCGACAACACAATATGGCGACACATCAATAGTAAGACAAAATAGCGCTTAAGCAAAATATCATCCTACTATCAAATAAAGAAATAAACAAGAAAACATCATTCACTAGATAAATACTGGGGTTGTATTATAATGATAATCTATATGAGACAGGCGCTAAGAGGTTTTATTAGTGCTTATCCATCAATACTTGATATCGCATAGACAAACTGTCAGTAATCATTACCTCACGGATTTATGCTTAACTGTTATCTATTTAATATTAGAAAAAGACCTTTTAAACGTTCGATTATGGCAAACACTATGAATAAAGAAGATATAAGAACCAAGAACAGTAACGACAAATTTATGAACGACAGCAATATAGAAGAACCTAGTATAGTAAAAGACGAGATAGATGAGGACGATGTTGATATCACAAAGCTACGCACCCCGATAAAGGTTGACCTATCTGCTGTTTATAATTTTTTGGGTGCGCGCACAACACAAGCTTGGGTTGATGCGGCGATTGCGAATGTACCGCTGATCATTCAAGATCATGCCAATTGCGAAAAAAAGGCCGCTGGCACTGCCATGAATCTCATATTCCGCTATGAGTTTTCTTATGATTTGCAGCGTAAATTGGCACAATTGATACGTGAAGAAATGCTTCATTATGAGCAGGTTTTAGCTATTATGAATGACCGTGGTCAGGCGTGGAAATATCTGAGTGCTGGACGTTATGCCAAAGGCATGCTAAAACACAAACGTACTTATGAGCCAGCAGCGATGGTGGATGTGTTGATAATTGGCGCATTTATCGAAGCACGCTCTTGTGAACGTTTTGCCGCCCTTGCTGAGGTCATCGACGACGAACGCTTGGCAAAGTATTATCGCTACTTACTTAAGTCAGAGAGTCGTCACTTTGAGGATTATTTAGCCTTGGCTCAATCACTATCTGAGGATAATATTGATGAGCGTGTCGCATTTTTCAAAGAAGTAGAAGCAGAGCTGATTTCTAGCCCAGATCACGAGCTACGCTTTCATAGCGGTACACCTGCTTAAATACATAAGATTAGGTATCACTTTAGATTAGATACCCTCTTATACAGTAAAAATTATACAGACAATAAGTGAAGTAACTAGCCAAGTTTAATGCTCTGGTCTGTTACCTCACTTATTAACATTTTATTTGAACTTCGTTATAGCAAAATGAATGGTTATTTATTATCTTTCATTAATGAGCTGTCGTATTGTTTGCTATCCTTCGCAACATGATGAGGATCGTGATCATCGGTTGCCCTTTCTGCTGCTGCTGGATTGACTTTTTGTAGCGCATCGTCAGGTACGATACCATGGTTATCGTTCGCATCTCTTAACTGACGGTCTTCTTGGTTGACAGCCTTGTCATCTGGCGTATTCATCATTACTCCTTATTATTATCATCATAATCATTCTATAAAGATAAAAAATCTGTATTTAATCAATTTTTTATAAAAAGCTATTAATCTTTTTCATCAGGATTTAACACTCGCGTTTGGGCATTATCGATATTTGCATAACGATTCATGTTGTTAATACCTTCGCTTTTGGATGTCTCGCTAACCATCGTATGCTCATTCACGCCATCATCAAAGGCGTTACCTTCTTGGTCTCGGCGATCAGGCTGACGTGCAGGGTTGTCATTATCATTGACATGCTCTGAGTTGACGACGCCTTCTTTAAAAGTATCCGTTCCTTTATTTTCAGTGATTTTCTTTTCAATACCACTATCACTATGCTCATTAGAAGTAGGACTACTAGGTAAGCTATTAGCAGAATCATGGCTATTGATTGAGTCATCATTTTCACTGATGCGTGTCTTGGTGAGTGCTGGATCATTGGTTTGCATGGCTATATCCTTATTATTGTTATTCGTGTTTTGGCAATTGCTTAATGTGCTTAGAGTTTTGATGGCGGTTTAGCAAATGGTGAGCCTGATTTAATACCCAACTCAACCTAGCTAGCAATTCATACTATTCATTGCCTTCTTGGCTTAGGTCATAGGCATTCAAATCTGCGACATTCTTGCCGCCAGCGGGTAAATTCTCTTCTTTACGAGGGTCAACATATATCTCGTCGGTTTCTTGCGACTCTTGTTGTGGACCATCGATATTAGGTTCATGCTTACGACCTTCATAACTGTCTTGTGCATTGTCTGGGTGTAAAGCGGCTGGATCACGAACTGGTACCGCTTCTTCGTGATTTGGATGAGTATTATTTGGCATTGCAGATCCCTCGCATCAATATGTCATTAATAGATAAAATAAGTTAATCCGAATGTTGATATCACAGCTTATTTATCATTTATCCGTACGCAAATCATCTTCAATAAAAGAGGTTTGCTCGTCTTTACTTAATGCTTCAGGCGCATCGACCTCTTTATTGTCTTTGAGATTTCGCGCAATTTTTTGACTGTCTGCTTGCTCAGCAGCTTTTTTGATATCTGATTTGTCGTTATCGGTATTGCTCATAAGGTGTTTCCTATTTTTATAATTCGTTGATTTAGGCAGTCCCTACTCTTTTTCGTAATACGATCAATGATAGTAATACGAGCAATTTTGCACGAATTACTAGAGTGCTAATGGTTTATTAAACCATCAAATCCGTTTAATAATAGCGTGAGGTCTGACCTTGATTATAAGGATGAGATAACGGACTGCACCAGTGTGCTGCCGTATCAATATGTGAATAAATGTGAGGTTACAAGACAGTTTGTAACTTAGACAAATCGTTTATCCAAAAAAAACCAAGCATAGAAAGTACTCTACACTCGGTTTTTTGCTTGATATTTAGTGATCGTAAAGACGTCTTTACCGCTTTGAAGATGTCGTTGAAATATTAAGCTAGCTCGATGCATCAACGCCATTAATCACTTTTAATAAATACTCTTGAGCAGTATGCGGCGTTTCATCTGCGGCTGGTTGCAGCTGCTGCCAAACACCATCACCGCTAAGTATCCACGCTTGGGTATTGTCTTTCAGATAGTTAAGTAAACCGTCTTGATATACTTGTTTAAACAGTTTTTTGTCTTCGATTGGAAATGCCACTTCGACGCGATGGAATAAATTACGATCCATCCAGTCTGCACTACCACAATATAAGCGCTCGTCGCCATTATTATAGAAATAATAAACACGCGTATGCTCTAAAAAACGCCCAATAACAGAGCGTACAGTAATGTTTTCTGACAGACCTTTTACTTGCGGACGCAAACAACACATGGAGCGTAAAATGAGCTCGATTTTGACGCCTGCTTGCGAGGCATCATATAACTTGCTAATCAATCGACGTTCGGTTAAAGCGTTAACCTTAACGATAATATGAGCGCGCTTGCCGGCTTTCGCATGAGCAATTTCATCATCGATAAAACTTATCAACTTATCATGCAAGGTAAAAGGCGCATGCAGCAGCTTTTTGAGATTGGCAGGCTTACCCATTCCCGTCAGCTCTTGAAATATATTATGTACATCCTCTGAGATATCAGGATCTGCGCTAAATAAACCATAATCGGTATAAACTTTGGCATTGGCGGCATGATAGTTGCCCGTCCCTAAATGCACATAGCGGCGGATTCGATCATCCTCACGGCGCACAATAAGCATCAGCTTGGCGTGGGTTTTATAGCCGACAATCCCGTACACGACGACCGCACCCGCTTCTTGCAAATAATTGGCGACGGCGATATTAGAGGCTTCATCGAAACGCGCACGCAGCTCGATGACGGCAGTGACTTCTTTGCCATTGCGAGCAGCAGCAGCCAATGCTTTAACAATTTCTGAATTGGTGCCTGAGCGGTACAATGTCTGCTTAATCGCTAACACTTTAGGATCGCTCGCCGCTTGCCAAAGCAGATTGATAATCGGTGAAAATGCATGAAAAGGATGATGCACCAGCACATCGCTTTTACGCATGGCGGCAAACATACTGGTTGCTTTGTCCAGCTTATCCATCTCACGGCGGAACTCTTTTGGCACTACATGGGTAAAGGGCTGATAGCGCAGCGCTGGAATATTGAAATCAAACAATAAGCGCGTTAAGTTGACAGGACCATTGACGCGGTACAGCTGATTGTCATGCAGCTCAAACTCATTAAGCAAATAATCACTGATAGGCGTTGGACAATCGGTGGTGACTTCTAGCCGCACTTTATCACCGAAGCGGCGGTTTTCTAGCTCGCCCTCCAGAGCCTTAGCAATATCCTCAACATCATCAGCCAAATCTAAATCGGCATTGCGCGTCAGTCTAAACTGATGGCAGCCCGTCACACTCATCCCAGGGAACAGCTCACCGATATGCTCATGAATAATAGCTGAGAGCATGACGTGGTGTTCTTTGCCACCTGTCAGCTCATCAGGCAGGCGAATCACGCGCGGCAAACTGCGCGGTGCTGGCACAATCGCTAGATTGATATCACGACCAAAGGCATCTTTACCTTCTAAAGTAGCGATGAAGTTTAAACTCTTATTGACCAAACGCGGAAACGGATGCGCCGGATCGATGCTAATCGGTGTCAACACTGGCGATACTTGCTCAGTGAAGTAGCGCTTCATCCATGCCGACTGCTCAGCATTTAGCTCATCGCGTTTTAGATAACGAATATCCTCAAGCGCCAGTGCTGGTAAGATATCTTCATTGAGAATACGATACTGCTCAGCGATGGCATCGTGCATTACGGTAGATATCTCATTCAGCACTTCACTGGGACGCATGCCATGAACACTGGTTGAGACATCACCAATATTGAGCTTTTGCATAATGCCTGCGACACGAATCTCAAAAAATTCATCGATATTGGATGAGAAAATAATCAAGAAAAACAAGCGCTCAAGTAGCGGATGACGTGGACTTGCCGCCTGCGCTAAGACACGTAAATGAAACTGTAATAAAGACAAGTCGCGATTGATATAACTGCTGGGTGAATAGCTGCCGTCTTCTGAACGCTGCCATGCAACCTCAGTTAAATTGTCATTGCGACTCTCTGTATGGCTTTTATTATCAACTGCTATCACTGTATTATTGCTATCAGTGTCCTGCTTATTATTCACATCCATCACGTCACTACTCCTTTGCGTTATCGATACGCCATCATCTTCAATACCAATTGTCTTTTATAATCGCTTTTCCACTAAGAAATTTATCAGGGTTCTTTCTTCATCCATTACTACTCGAAACTATCACTTAAAACTGCCATTCAAAACTATCACTTAAAACCGTCACTTAAAACTATCATTCAAAAACACGGCGCTATTTATTAAATGGTCATAGGTACAATCCATTAAGCTGATTGTGGCAACACCGCATTGCTCATGCGCTTTTTGATAATACGTTGTTTATTGCGTAAACGTCTATCACCCTGATTGTCTTCGTAGTATTTTGGATTGGTCAACATAGCGATAAGTAAGGCTGATTCATCACGGTTCAGCTTGGCAGCAGATTTATCAAAGTAATGCTGAGCTGCTGCTTCGATACCATAAATACCATTGCCAAACTCTGCCACATTGAGATAAGCAGTCAAGATACGCTGCTTGTCCCATAATGTCTCAATCATGACAGTGATAATCGCTTCCTCAATTTTACGAACATACGAGCGATGCGAGGTCAAAAATAAGTTTTTTGCTAGCTGCTGGGTAATCGTCGAGCCACCAGCAGACATCTTACCCGTCTCTTCATTTTTCTTACGTGCCGCCTCAATGCCTTTGAAATCAAAACCATTGTGCTGACTAAATGTCGAATCCTCACTCACTATCGCGGCTTGTTTGGCAGATTTTGCGATGGCATCGTATTCAGCCCAAGTTTGGGTGACAGTACCGCCCGTCAAACGATGAGTCAGCATAAACATGCTGTTATTAATCGGCTGCGTTTTCCAAATTAATAGTAGCCCAGCGACTAATACATGGAATGCGACGACCAATAGCATGATTGCCATCAATAATCGTTTGAAAAATTTGCCAAAACTTGCCATGCGCGATATCCAAGTGATTGAAAAGGTAATAAGATAAGATGAGCTGAAGAGCCAGTAATTAAAAACAGCAGGTCATCTTACCTAATCTCACAATCGCTGTCATTATTTACCCCACTTCTTTATCATGCCATAGAGTCTACGTAAACAAGATCAGGCAGTATTTATGCTGGCAATCGAAGTCCTAACAACCGAAACTTTGTGACAAGTATTAAGACAAGAGAATAAATATGTACGATGATAATAATATAAAAGCCTTACGGGAACGTATGGTTGCTGCAAACCCCGATCTTGGTTATGCTGAAAATAATGATAAATGGTGGCTACTTGGAACGTCTGGCTGTCATTTGTGCGACATCGCGAAGCAAGTGCTGACTCAATTTCAAGCCGTACAGCCGATTGCCTATCAACAGGTCGATATCGCTCATTTCGATGAACCATTGATGATGGAATTTGCCACCACTATTCCGGTGATTTTGACACCATCAACACGATTAAACTATCCATTTTCAGTCATGGATTTACAGCAACTTTTCATACAATCATAGCAAGCCAACAATAAAAAAAACGATGTAGTGAGAACATAATGAAAGATTTAAAAAAGGTAACAGAAATTGAAGACCTGCGCCGCGTTGCCGAACGTAAAGTACCGCGTATGTTTTATGATTATGTCGATTCAGGCTCATGGACTGAGACGACTTATCGTAGCAATGAAACCGACTTTGACCGTATCAAGTTACGCCAACGGGTATTGGTAGATATGGACAATCGCAGTCTAGCAACCCAGATGATTGGTGAAGAAGTAAAAATGCCCGTCGCCATCGCGCCCACTGGCTTTACCGGTATGATGTGGGCGGATGGCGAGATTCATGCAGCGCGGGCAGCAGAAAAATTCGGCGTGCCGTTTTCGCTATCGACCATGAGTATCTGCTCTATCGAAGATATCGCCACCCATACTAGCAAGCCGTTTTGGTTTCAGCTATATGTGATGCGTGACCACGAATACGTTGCCAATCTCATTCAACGGGCAAAAGACGCCAATTGTTCGGCGTTGATTCTTACCGCGGATTTACAAGTGCTGGGACAGCGCCATAAGGACATCAAAAATGGCTTGTCTGCACCGCCTAGACCTACACTTGCCAATATCGTCAACTTGATGACCAAGCCGCAGTGGTGTATGAATATGCTGGGCACCAAACGTCATAGCTTTGGCAACATCGTCGGTCATGCAAAAGGCGTCGACGACTTATCTTCTCTCACCGCTTGGACGGAAGAGCAATTTGATCCGCGCTTGAGCTGGGATGATGTGGCACGCATCAAAGATATGTGGGGCGGCAAATTAATTATTAAAGGTATCATGGAACCTGAAGATGCCATTATGGCTGCTCGTAGCGGTGCCGATGCACTGGTCGTCTCAAACCACGGTGGTCGTCAATTAGATGGCGCCCTCTCCTCCATTTCTGCCCTATCCGATATCGTACAAGCGGTGCATGCTGAAAATAGCGATATCGAGGTGTGGTTAGACAGCGGCATTCGCTCGGGTCAGGATGTACTAAAAGCCATTGCGCTTGGCGCGAAAGGCACGATGATTGGTCGCGCTTTTCTTTACGGTTTGGGCGCTTATGGTGAAGATGGCGTGCGCCGTGCACTGGAAATCATCCATAAAGAATGCGATCTATCGATGGCGTTCTGTGGTCACACTGATATCAATAATGTCACCACTGATATATTGGTAAAGGGCACTTATGAGAACCTCAAAGTTGCTAATCGTTAAATTTGTCATTAAATTTGTCATTAAATTTGTCATTAAATTTGTCATTAAATTTGTCATTAAATTTGTCATTAAATTTGTCATTAAATTTGTCATTAAAACGGTCGTTAAAACGATCCACTATTAAGGGCACTAATCTTTTAAGAGTACTACTCATCAAATCATAATGTCATGCAGATGTATGACATTATTTGACCATACCCTTTATACTTTATTTATAACATTCTAATGATATCTCACCTTTATGACCATTCAACAATTATTAAAAACAGCCCCTGTCACCACCCTATTACTAGCCAGCTTTATCGGGTTATTCATCATGCAGGTACTGACAGGCGTCGACGCCAATAATCCATCGACTGAGGCGCTCTTGAAATGGGGTGCCAATGCATTGCCATTTACCATGGGCGATGAGCCGTGGCGCTTGGTCAGCAGTGCCTTTTTACACATCGGCTTGATGCATTTATTGTTTAATGGATTTGCTATGTATTTCTTTGGGCAGATTGCCGAGCCGATGTTTGGCTCAGCCAAGTTTTTGGCATTGTTTTTACTGGCGGCGATCGGGGGCAACTTACTGAATAATTATGTCACGTGGCACAGTATTGTAGAAGGAACTGGTCAACCGGGTCTATCGGCTGGGGCGTCAGGTGGCATCATGGGTATCGGCGCAGCACTATTAATAGCCGCACTGTTTAAAATATCGGTCAATGGCATGGTGCTCAATCTTAAGAGCTTGATATTTATCATGGGCATCAACCTTGTTTATGGTTTTGCCGTACCGGGTATCGACAATGCGGGGCATATCGGCGGCGCGGTGACTGGCTTAATAATTGCACTGGCATTCGCAATCGCCTACCGTCAGCGTATGACAATAGCGTTACAGAATATGCCTAACCCAGCTACTTATGAAGACCGTTATCGAACGACTTATATCAATTTTCCAGTAAGCAGCGATAGTGATTCTCTTGCTAATAATGAGCACTTTAATACTGTCGGTTTTGACAATAAAAGCAGTTTCCACCCCGACTCTGCTGTAAACTCACACTTAAATACTCATGCTAATCGCAGCCACCTTAGTGAACAAGAAACACCGACCAAATCTATCCTTATTTGGCAATTACTACCATGGCTAATGATGCTACTGATTAGCATTGGCTTTATTTGGTGGTGGCAAGATATTCATGATCAAATACTACAAGTATTAAAAACCATTGAGTAAACCTTCATAGTTATTTATCATTGCTAAATAATTCATGATAACAGCTTACTGGTTAGGTTTTCCTTACTCGCTTCTTGCTATAAGTCAGAGCACTTTTAAACCGCTACGGTGTTACCTGCCCTAGATGTACTCAGTGTACTATCTGCGGTCGGTCGCCTTGTAGCGATTCTAAAATTCCTTGACTATACACGATTGCCCCCAATTATTTCATCCATTCACGAGACTCTATTATGTTTAAACCTGTAGCGCTACCTCATATTTCTACGCGCGTCATGCTTAGCGCATTAACGGCTACCGCGTTATTTAGTGTCGCCAGTATATCCAATGCTGCACTTTTTAAGAACAACTTACCTACTGACCAAGACGCTGTATTAAGCGTGGGTGTCAACGTCATAGCCGTCAACTCAGCCTACGATATGGAAGACAGCCTTGATGTACGTGTATTGCCGGGCGCGTTTTATGACAACAATAGATTCTATGTGCGCGGCGCTCAAGCGGGTGCTTATATCATTAATGATGGCAAAAATCAGCTGTCGGCTTATGCTCAGCTCGCTGGCAACGATTTCGATCCTGATGATGCTAGAGGCGCATTGCAAGGTCTCGATGAGCGTGAAGCATCAGTCGCTGCTGGTCTAACTTATTTGCGCCGCACGCCCGTCGGTGGTTTCCGTGCTCAAATCGCGACTGATGTTTTAGACCGTAGTGGTGGCAATACTGCCCGCTTGACCTATCTTGCTAGAATTACGAAAGATAAGCTAACGGTCTATCCAAGCATTGGCTTTGAATACAACGATGCTGACTATAATGAATACTATTATGGCGTCAGTGAAAAAGAGTCAGCGGAAACAGGCGTCGCCGCTTATAAGTCTAATTCGAGCTTGAACCCTTACGTTAACATTAGTGCCAACTATGATTTCAATGAACGCTGGGCATTGTTTGCCAATCAAAGCTTAAGCTATTTGCCGAATGAACAATACGATAGTCCTATGGTTGACTCGCGTACTGAGTCAACCTCGACGCTTGGTTTGCTTTATAAGTTTTAGTTAAGTTTAGATTTTTGATGTGGAAAGGCTGGGGAAATGCACAGCCTTTTCCTTGTTCATGAAATTACTAATTTATATTGTCTATTACAAAGTGCATTTAAACCGCTAACAGAATTCTATACTAATAAAAACATCTAACTATATAGCGATAGAACGAGCCCTAACAATCTCAAGAGCATCCATAAACTCTTGAAAATTTAAGATATTTTTACGCAAAACCTCTAAGTCATTAAATATACCTTCTAGTATGAAACTTGCTAATTTCGTTGGAACCACCATCCACATTGGATTTCCAAAAGTTGATGGATAGCCAAGATCGCTTTCACCAACCATCCACCTCATTCCAATAGAATATTTTTCTGAGTCTTTGTACTTACCTTTAATTAATGCGATTTCGCCATCAAAGTAAAACACTTCATTATAAAGATAGTTTTTAGGTCTGGGAAACTCAGTCATAATTTATTTCCATATTAATATTGATCGAAAAAGACGTAGTATTTTGAGTAAAGCTAAAAATTAAAGAAAACTTCTAAAGTAAGAAAAACTATAAATACTAAAGTGTAGTCCAAAATATCTCTTCATGTTTATTGCCACTTTCGTCTTCCCAAAGTATTCTAGATTGATATTTGCTAGGACTATTCATATGCAAAGATGCTAAGAGCTTAATTCTTGAACTCGGTTTCATTTCTTGATAAGGGAATATGTCTACTAGCTCGGAAGCAAATAAAGGACTGTCTTCGCAGTCAATCAACTCAAAATTAACATTGTATGCACTACCTTGTCCTGTGTTAGAAATATAAAAATTATACGTCTTCCCTAGTTTAGTCAGGCTCACATTAAATTTAGGCTTAGTCTTATCTGTTTTTTGCTCAGTGATACTTTCTATTTGAAGCCGAGATAACTCCGCTGTTACTTTTTCAAGCTCTAATTGTTCCTTAGCTAGCTCTCTTGTACGAACTAAGGAAATAGTTGAAATTATTGCTGCTATAATAGAAATTGTTAGACTTAAAACTTCAAATTTGCTCATTTGAAGCCCTTAAATAAATTTTTAAATATTTTCTCAGCTTCTGCTTTCGCTTCAGGTATGGCTACATCTTTCGCCTGCTCAAAACCTACTTCTTTTAAATCAGCTAACATGATTTCAAAGTGACAATTATTACACTTAACAAAATCATTATCTTGTAAGTTCTCTGGATGCTCAAACTCATTATGCCCACATTGAGGACATTGTATTTCTATACGATCAGTTTTAGTCATCTTAATTCCTTATTGGTATAATAATTAGTCTTTCTAGGATACTAGCATTTATATCATATATTTATAAACATTAATGGGGTTGTAGAATATAACTATCGTCTCATATAGATTAATAGATAAAAGTGCAAAGCTAGAACTAGCTACTGAAATGTGAACAAAAAAAGACCTTGCCACATTAAATGACAAGGTCTTTTTAATTACTCTAAGAAAGCATTGAATAGCTTACTTAGGATGTACCATATCAGTAGGAATGACCCACTCATCAAACTGCGCTTCAGTTAGCAGCTCTAGCTCAACCGCAACTTGCTTCAAAGTCTTGTTTTCTTTATAAGCAGTCTTAGCGATTTTAGCTGCATTTTCATAACCAACATGACGGTTAAGCGCAGTGACCAGCATCAATGAATTGTGCAAGAAATCATCAATTTTATCTTTTACTGGCTCAATACCAACGGCACAGTTTTCGTTGAAGCTGTTGCAAGCATCGCCAAGCAACTTGATAGATTGCAACAAGTTAAATGCAATTACTGGCTTATAAACGTTAAGCTCAAAGTTACCTGACGCGCCTGCCATGCTGATAGTGACATCGTTACCCATCACTTGCGCAACAACCATCGTCATCGCTTCTGACTGAGTTGGGTTTACTTTACCCGGCATGATAGATGAGCCTGGCTCATTTTCAGGAATCGTCAACTCGCCTAGACCACAACGAGGACCTGATGCCAACCAACGTACGTCGTTAGCGATTT
Source organism: Psychrobacter sp. NPDC064578 (assembly GCF_044901245.1). Classification (NCBI taxonomy): domain Bacteria; kingdom Pseudomonadati; phylum Pseudomonadota; class Gammaproteobacteria; order Moraxellales; family Moraxellaceae; genus Psychrobacter; species Psychrobacter sp. NPDC064578. The sequence goes on along the minus strand of NZ_JBJDPI010000006.1, from coordinate 17,333 downwards.
TGTTTAAGCTAGCGGCTAGCGTTTTTAGTGCACCTGACGCAAATACTTCGGCATCACGAGCGGCTAGTGCTTCGAATTTGTTTGGTGACGTGACAAATGGCAGTCCAGACAATGTCGCCAATTGCTCAGCTGATTTTACCGCATAATCAGGGTGGGCGTTTAGACCCGTACCAACCGCAGTACCGCCTAGTGGCAATTCGTATAAGCCTTGTAGCGCGTTGTCGATACGGGTCAACGAATGGTCAAGTTGGCTAACATAGCCGCTAAACTCTTGACCTAATGTCAAAGGCGTTGCGTCTTGCAAATGCGTACGACCAATTTTTACGATGCTATCAAATTCTTTGGCTTTAGCCGCTAATGTGTCGCGTAGTGCTTTTACCGCTGGGATCAATAAGCTATTGATTTGACGAGCAGCAGCTACACGAATCGCTGTTGGGAAGCTGTCGTTGGTAGACTGTGCATGGTTTACATGGTCATTTGGGTGAATGGGCGTGTAGCTACCGCGCTCAGAACCAGCGATTTCGTTGGCACGATTAGCCAATACTTCGTTCATGTTCATGTTTGACTGCGTACCAGAACCTGTCTGCCATACAACCAATGGGAACTGATCCGTTAGACCACCATTGATGATTTCGTCAGCCGCTTGCACGATTAAATCACGCTTGTCATCTTCGATTCGCTCAAGGCTAGCGTTGGTGATTGCAGCAGCTTTTTTGACTAATGCCATCGCTTCAATCATCGGACGTGGCAAAGTCTCGCCACCGATTTTGAAGTTTTCGCGGCTACGCTGAGTTTGCGCACCCCAATAAGCGTCAGCTGGGACTTCCACGTTGCCCATGGTGTCTTTTTCGGTACGAGTTGCCTGATTCTGTGTCGACATAACTACCCTCTTTGATGGTTTGTTGTTGTATGGCTGAGCCGTAAAAAGTGCAACACCTGCTGCACATAAAGGAGAATACGATGTAAAGTGGCGTTATGATAGCATGACTAGGACGTGTTGAATATTCACAAATAGCCTTGAGCAATGTCTAAAAGCACCAGTCACCATCAACTTAATAAATTATCGGATAGTATAACTATGCATCCTGAACCAAAAAGCTCAGCGTCAGAGGAATCGGCAGTTAGCAATCCGCCCAGACGGCACTTTACTCGCCAGCGTCGACACTTAAGTGATGGCGCGCGTAGGAATATGGGACAAGCAGCGAGTGTGCATTTAACCAAGTTACAGCAACGATTGCCAACGAATGCGCGCATTGGCTTATATTACGATGGCTTTGGCGAGCTACCTACCCAGCCACTACTTGATTGGTGTCAACGCTTAGGCTATTTACCTTACTTACCAGTTGTTGGTTCTCTTGGTCGTACTAGCAATGGTAATGACGATAAACGATTGCGCTTTGTGCCTGTTTATCATTCGAGACTACTTAATATACCGACACGTATCCATCGGTTAGGTATGAAGCAAAACCATCATCGCCGTCTACTTTGGGCGCGCGAATTGGATGTTGTTATCTGTCCGCTAGTGGCGGTCGATCTAAATGGTAATCGTATGGGCATGGGTGGTGGATTCTATGATACGACGCTTGGCACAAGCTATCGCTCTGGCGCTAAAAAGCCGTTAAAGATAGGCTGGTGCTATGATTTTCAAGTGGTTGAACGATTACAACGGCAACCGTGGGATGTGCCATTAGACGGCTTAATCACGCCAAGCGGCATAAGGTGGTTTTAATGAAAGACGAAAAGCAAGCAATGGACACTAATTCTAGCGCTGATAATGTGGATGAGTATTTGCAGACATTGGGCAATGAGGACGCTAGAGAGCTGCGTTACTACAGTCAAGAGCAGCCTTTTAGCTCTGATGAGATGACACGGCTAGTCAATGAAGAACGCTTGAATGAGTTGCTCGCGCAAAGTGATGCGTTTTTGCGTGGTTTGAATGATGGGATAAAAGATTTTGAAAATGACAATAAAGACCCATAGAGGATTTGCAAAGACAACAATGAGCTACTTTCGCTCAAAACCACTAAGGGTAGTTTTTGCTATCTTGTGGATCATTTTCGTCGGTCTTATTATCACTTTAGGTTTTAGCACAGATCCCTATTTACTTCACGTTCAGAATATTCCTCTTCCGCATCCCTATCCTATAGAATTAGTCGTTATATTAATAATAGGAATGCTGTTTCATTTAAGCTTACTGGTGACTATGGATGTATATATGGATAGTCGCTGGAAGTTTTTCACTATGCTGGGGACTAGCATTTTATTTTTATTTGGTTTCGGTATGATGGCGATGCATGCACCGCCGTCATTAAGTGGGATGATTTTTTGGACGTTTTTGTCCTCTTTACTATTTTTATTGCTTTGCTTTTGGCAGGTCTATTTATTTGTTTTAAGGCGATTTTTTCGTAGAGAATCAGTTTAATAACAAGGTAATTGACATTTTAAAGCTGGGTTAAAAACCCAGCCTACACCAAACTCTACTTAACTTTGATAGCCTACAACACCATCGCTGCAATCCAACCAAATATCAATAATGGAATGTTGTAATGCAAGAATGTCGGCACCACACTGTCCTTGATATGGTCATGCTGACCGTCGATGTTTAGACCAGAAGTAGGTCCAAGAGTCGAATCTGATGCTGGAGAACCTGCATCACCGAGCGCACCAGCCGTACCAATAATCGCCACGGTTGCCAATGGCGAGAACCCTAACGAGATACATAGTGGTACATAAATCGCAGCCAAAATAGGAATGGTTGAGAATGACGAACCAATACCCATGGTCACAACTAAACCAATTAACAGCATAATAAATGCAGCTATCGCTTTATTACCTGCGAATAATGACGCGGCACCATCAACTAATGGCTGGATCTGCTCAGTCGCTTTCATCACTTCTGCAAAGCCTTGCGCGGTAATCATAATAAAGCCAATCATTGCCATCAATTTGATACCGTCATTAAAGACTGTATCGGCTTCACTCCATTTAACGACGCCCGTCGCCATAAAGACGCCAAAGCCAAACATTGAGCCAAGCAAAAGTGAGTCGGTATACATCTGCACCACAAATGCCGTCACAATCGCGGCAAGCGCCACCAACGTTTTCATCTTGCTTTGTGTTTGCGCACTAGCTGCGGTTTTGCTTAACGCGTCACCCTCTAATACCTCATCATGCGCAGCTTTATCAATTGCTAGCTGCTGATACTGGCGCGGTTTACGGTAGCTGATAAATACGGCGACGAGCAAGCCTACGAACATACCCAAAGCTGGAATTGCCATGGCTTTGGTGACTGAGATGTTACTGATATCGACACCTGCTTCACCGACGTTTTTAAGCATGATTTGATTGAGATAAATATCGCCAAAGCCATACGGAATAAACATGTAAGTGGTCACAAGACCAAAAGTCAGTAGACAAGCAATTAAACGTCTATCGATGTGCATACGATTAAAGGCGAGCAATAATGGCGGTACCAGCAATGGAATAAAGGCAATATGAATAGGAATTAAGTTTTGGCTAAAGCAGCTCATGGTGATTAAACCTGCAAACAGCATGTATTTAATCATGCCACTGGTGCCGCCCGCATCAATGCGTTTGATCACTGCCCCTGCCAGTGACTGTGGCAATCCTGAATGCGCAATCGCTACTGCAAAAGCCCCAAGCAGCGCATATGACAGCGCAATTTGTGCGCCATTACGGATACCTTCTTGAAAGGCATTCAAAGTATCGGTCATACCCAAACCAGCGATGAGTCCGCCTGCCAGCGCACCGATTAATAAGCTGAGTACCACGTGTACACGCGCCAAAGACAGCCCTAGCATGATGATGACTGCCAGCAGTACCGCATTGATGGTCATATATTGCCTCTTATTCTGTCTGCTATAGCCTGATTAAGACCTATTAATATCTCATGGACGATAGATATCACCCTTGCCTCTAAACCGATTGACGCTAAAACCACCGTTTAAGACGCGCGTCAGTTTACCTTATTTTGCACACAAATCCTACGCACAGAACCCAATAGGTGTTAGCTACGCACTTCTTACCCATGCTCTGTATACATTGAATGTCACCTAATATTTAAAATTATGAATAACAATATGACTCGCAGTCTTTAGATAGATATAACTATTTTGCGCAGATAAGCGTGTGACTTTGCCCACAAGCCTTGCAATTTTATCGGTGAGCACCATTTATCTAAACATGAACCACGAACTTGACTTTACAAGTCTGGTGAACGAGGAAGAATATATGAGTGAACATAAAATTGCCCAAGACAATATCGACATCGATGTCGACGTTTCATCTACTGTTGCTGATGATCAAGAGCGAGACAGCGCGCCTGACGATACGACAGGTGATACAGCTGCAACAGCTGATCGCTTTGAAGATGGTGATAGCAAAAATAGTGATGATAAAGATAATGATGACAAGGACAACACTGTTGAAGACGATGACGCAAAAGACGATAGTATAAAAGGTGACGGTACAGAAAACTATTTACCACTACTGGCATTGCGCGATGTTGTCGTTTATCCGCACATGCAGATTGCCTTGTTCGTCGGTCGTGAGCCATCGGTAAAGGCCGTTGAATTGGCACAGGCTGAGTATGGCAATAAAGTTTTGGTCGTGGCACAAAAAGACTCGCTGACTGAAGACATTGATCAAGATAACTTGTATCAATACGGTACGGTTTGCCGCATCGTCAGTACCATGCCGCATGACAGTGATGAGAACTGCATCAAAGTATTGATCGAAGGTCAATATCGTGCGCGCGTTGATACTATAGAAAATCACGATACATTATTAATGGCAAGCTTTGAGCGTGCTGACCTTGATGTCAGTATGGATGAGAGCCAGCAGAAAAACACGATTCAAGCATTGACCACACTGTTTGAAAGCTACGCAGATGCGCGTCTGCGTAATGCTCGCGAGCTAACTCGTGTGGCAAAACGTATCGATGACTTGCTTGAGCTGGTTTATTTCATCTCAACCCGTGTGTCGATGGATTTAGATATTAAGCAATCATTCTTAGAAAATGATGATCTTAAAACCCATATCAATACCTTAACCGAATATTTGGTTAAGCAGAGTGCTGAGCAAAATATCGAGCAAGATATCCAAGAAGCTGTCCGTCAGCAAATGGAAGACAATCAGCGCGAATACTTCTTAAACGAGAAGATGAAAGCCATTAAAAATGAGCTGTCAGATATGAATGACGGTGCGTTCGATGGCGAAGATGACGTGGCTGAGCTAGAGCAGCGTCTAGAAGATGCTGACTTGCCAGAAGATGTGCGTAAAAAAGCGGATCAAGAGCTGAAAAAGCTCAAAATGATGCCACCTGCCTCGAGTGAGTCGTCAGTGGTGCGTAACTATATTGAATGGATTTTGGATACGCCGTGGAATGCGACGACCAAGGTTTCCATCAATTTAGACAAAGCAAAAACAGTATTGGACGAAGATCATTACGGCTTGCAAGATGTGAAAGATCGCATTTTAGAATACCTCGCCGTACAATCACGCGTGAAAAAACTGCGTGGCCCGATTCTATGTCTCGTTGGTCCTCCAGGTGTTGGTAAAACCTCGTTGGGTGAGTCGATTGCCCGTGCGACTGGTCGTAAGTTTGTGCGTATGGCACTTGGTGGCGTGCGTGATGAAGCAGAGATTCGTGGTCACCGCCGTACCTATATCGGCGCGATGCCGGGTAAAATTGTCCAGTCACTGGCCAAAGTAGAAGTTAAAAACCCGCTATTTTTATTGGATGAAATCGATAAAATGGCGCAAGACTTCCGCGGTGATCCAGCATCAGCATTGCTTGAAGTGTTAGATCCCTCACAGAACGATACGTTTAACGACCATTATTTAGATATGGATTTAGATTTATCGCAAGTGATGTTTATCTGTACTGCCAACAGCATGGATATTCCAGCGGCACTGCTTGATCGAATGGAAGTCATTCGTCTGCCGGGTTATACCGAAGAAGAAAAGGTCAATATCGCCCAGAAGTATCTTGTGCCAAAAGCCATTAAAAATAATGGTCTCAAGGAAGGTGAAATTGAGATTGTTGAAGCGGCATTGCACAGCATCGTCCGTAGCTATACGCGTGAAGCCGGTGTGCGTAACCTTGAGCGTGAAGTGAATAAAATCTGCCGCAAAGTGGTTCGCGGTTCGGTTGAAACGCATGGCGCACGCGCTCCGAAGAAAGCAGAACGTCAGCTAATTGTGGTCGATGACAAAAACATCGATGATTATCTCGGCGTCCATCAATATGACTATGGTCTGGCTGAAGAAGAGCCTGAGATTGGTCGTATTACTGGTTTGGCGTGGACGCAAGTTGGTGGTGAGCTACTTACTATCGAAGCGGTGGCGATGAAAGGTAAAGGCGAGCTGAGCTTTACCGGTTCACTCGGCGATGTAATGAAAGAGTCAATTCGCGCTGCGATGAGTGTGGTGCGTGCTCGCGGAGACAGTTTGGGTATCGACTACGAAACCTTTAAGACGACTGATGTCCACGTCCATATGCCAGAAGGTGCCACGCCGAAAGATGGCCCATCGGCTGGTGGTGCACTAACGACGGCGCTAGTCTCTGCTTTAACTGGTATTGCTATTCGTCCAGATATCGCCATGACAGGCGAGATTACTCTGCGCGGTAAAATCCTACGCATCGGTGGTCTCAAAGAGAAGCTACTTGCTGCGCATCGCGGTGGTATCAAGCATGTGTTGATTCCAGCGACCAATGAGCGTGATTTGGCCGATATTCCTGATAACGTTAAAGCCGGTCTGACTATTCAGCCAGTGGCAACGATTGATGAGATATTGAAAGTTGCTTTGGTCAGTATGCCAGTTCCGCTTAAGCCTGCGAAAGTAACAGTCGATAAAACTGCAGGGAAAGCGCTGCATAACTAATCTGATTAGTTACTAATCCAGTTGTACAAATTAAAGAGCCGCTCATCGTCATGATGGGCGGCTTTTTTTGGCAAAAATAAAGAACACTCTTAATAATACCTTATGCTATATTTTAGACAAATGTTTATTAATTAGGAAAGTGCAATGTTAAATCATTTAAGGGTACCTCTAGTTGTAATAAGCACATTACTACCCCTCGCTTTGTCAGGCTGCCAAACCAACAACCTTAATCATTCAGCACAAACCAGAACCGTTATTGACGATAAAAACTGGTCAGCGACCACGCTCGAATCCAGACTGTTTCAAACCACCACAAAATATGAGTGGCAATTAACCTATGTCAGCGATGATAAGGGTCGAATCAAGGCTTTTAACCAAAAGCTGCCTTTGATAATGGAGGTACATCCAAGCCTTTTAACATTTACAGAAGGCTGTCAACGTCACCAAGTTTCTTTTGATATGTGGTTACCATTACCTTACCTTTACGGGCAAATCAATGTCAGCGAACCATCTGATAACTGCACCACAGTAAACCATTCAATTATCGAAAACTTGAGTAATAAAAACACAATCAAAAACAAAACAGGAAATGTCGTAAATAGTGTTTTTATACCCTATTCAGATACAGCTTTCAGATTTGATCCAGTACTAGCAAACTCTGCACAGAGTTCTAACAAGACATTAAAACAGCTGGCTCTAAAAACCAATAAAGGAAAACACTGATTTTTTCGGGTACGCCCAAGCCTGAATATCGTGTGGCGGGCATACCGCTTACCAATGAATTATTAGAGCGATACCAATGGCGTCTTATTAGTGCAACTGACGATACCAATAAAACTATTAATAAATTTAATCGTCCAGATGTACCTATTACTGCAAACTACAGACTTGGTTCACATGATTATAGCAATCCTCAGCAAAGTAGTTTTAGCCAAGGTGTTGGGTTTTCTGTCGGATGCAATGGGGCTGGTGGGTCTTATGCTTTATCTACTAATCAAACGTTGCTAATTGATGGCAACCCTTCAACGATGGTAGGGTGTGGTGATGACATTGATGATATTGAATCAAGCCTTAGCCACCTAATGCTTTATAGCTCTAGTCAGTTAACACTGATCAATCTTGATAAGCAGAGAATATCTAATCCTTTTGATAATTCTGAATCCAGCTATCTCCTTACTCAAAAGTTAGAATCAGGCGAAACACTGATTTGGAAAAACGAAGTAAAGAAAATACCGTAAACAACTTTCAAACCCATACGATACTTACATTTATTAACCGATTGTTGCGCATTTGATGAATAACTATATCTAACGCTTGGATATACTGATTGCGGTATCAGGCAATATTTGAATACTTTAACTAAAATTATAGAAACTCATCATAAAGATTAAATATAAATGGAGATAATAATGAATAAGACGATGCTTGCAAGTGCCCTATTATGTGGTTCAGCGTTAGTAATGACGGGTTGCCAAACGGTCGAAGGTCAAATGCAAACTGGCAATCCACTTAGCCAACCTGCCTTAAAATCTACTATCAATGCAGTCGCTGGTAATAAAAATGAAGTGGGTCAAGTATTTTTACGTCCAGTTGATGGCGGCGTACAAGTCTACGGTAAGCTGATGAATTTGCAGCCAGGCAAAACGGTATCACTACATATCCACGAAACAGGCAGCTGTGCTGATATTGGTAAAGCGGCAGGTGGTCACTTTAATCCAGACAATAAGCCTCACTCTAATCCTGATAATATGAATGGTCATGCTGGCGACTTGCCTAACCTGACTGCCAATGCAGATGGCGTGGCTACTATTAACTATGTGAATAAGAAAATCTCTGTCGCTGATGCTGGTAAATATAGCGTTAATCGTCTAGCCTTTATTGTACATAGCGGTGCTGACGACTATACTAGCCAACCAGCTGGTAATGCAGGCGACCGCGTTGCTTGCGGTATCATCGAAAAGAACTAATAGCATCTGAACTTAGCTGTGATTGATAGCACAACTATGAATAGCACAAAAAAACCTCTTAGATTATCTAAGAGGTTTTTTTATTTAAAGCGATTGATGGTAAAAGTAAGACAGACTTACTCTTCTACCCATTTGCCATTACGCCAATACACACCCCAACGTGTGGCCTTGCCATTTTTCTCAGAGCCGATATATTGCTCTTTCTTCTTACGTGACCAGCGTAAAATGGTTGGATTACCATCTGGATCTTCATCTGGACCTTCAAAAAGATACTGGAATTTATCTTCCATTTTATCTTTGATTTCGCGTAGCTCAGCCAGCTTTGGTGCGCGTGTCTCGCGTACTTTCGGGAATTTAGACGCCGCCAAGAACATCCCAGCTGCCCCTTCACGCAAGATAAAGTAATCATCGTGCTTGGTTGATTTCAGCTCTGGCAGATGAATAGGATCCATGCGCGGCGGTGCGGCTTCGCCTGTTTTTAGCACTTTACGCGTATTATCACATTGCTGACAAGCGAAGTAAGGACCAAAACGTCCCGTCTTTAGCTCCATTTGTCCATCGCACTTATTACAGTCAATGGTTGGAGAATCTGAGCCAGGCACTTCAAACTTGCCTTCTTCTAAGACATAACCATCACAATCAGGATTGTTACCACACACATGCAGTTTCAAACCGCCATCGACGATATAGCCATTCATTGCCGTGCTACATTTCGGGCAACGCTTTTTCTCCATCAAATCTCGAACTTCTGCCGCTTCATCATCGCCTTCTGCCTCATCAAGATTGGCAAAAGCTTCGACGGGCATTAAATTCTTAGTGCCTTTACAGCGCTCTTTTGGCGGTAAATTATAGCCAGTACACCCTAAGAATACACCCGTTGAGCCAGTACGTAATTGCATTGGACGATCGCAAAGATCGCAATGCACGTCTGGTACGTCAGTTGGATCATTTGGGCGCATGCCGTCTTTTTCTTTGGCGCGATCAAGCGTTGTTTTGAAGTCGCCATAGAAATTATCGAGGACATCTTTCCAATCTGTATCACCTTCTGCGACATGGTCAAGCTTGTCCTCTAGCGCGGCCGTAAAAGTATAATCCATCAAATCTGGAAAGCTTGCAGTCAGTCTGTCGGTGACGATATCACCCATTTTTTCAGCAAACAAGCGCTTGTTCTCAAGCTTCACATAGCCGCGATCTTGAATGGTCGAGATGATAGATGCATAAGTTGATGGACGACCAATGCCCTTTTTCTCAAGCTCTTTCACCAAACTTGCCTCGGTATAGCGCGGTGGCGGCTTGGTGAAATGCTGACTCGGATCGAGCTTATCTAGTATTAATTTATCGCCTTTTTTCACATCTGGTAATAAGGTATCGTCAGTTTTTGCCGGTGGCATAACCTTGGTGTAACCATCAAATACTAGCGTACGACCACGTGCTTTTAACTCGACATCATTGGCAGCGACGAATAGATTCACTGACAAGTATTTTGCTGGCAGCATCTGACAAGCGACAAACTGCCGCCAAATCAGCTCGTACAGGCGGATGGCATCACGCTCAACCCCTTTAAGCTGCGTTGACTTCATATTGACGTTAGAGGGACGAATCGCCTCATGCGCCTCTTGTGCACCTTGTTTGTTGCCGTAGAAATTTGGCTTTTCGGGTACGTATTTTGCGCCATAGCTGTCTTCGATATAGCCACGTACCGCAGCAAGTGCATCACCAGATAAGAAAGTCGAGTCGGTACGCATATAAGTAATATGACCCGCTTCGTATAAGCGCTGCGCCAAAATCATGGTCTTTTTAACTGAAAAGCCCAATCGTGTGCTGGCTGCTTGCTGCAATGTCGAGGTGATAAACGGCGCACTCGGACGCGATTGCGTTGGCTTCTCTTCACGCTCTTTGACGATAAAGTCGCTTGAGTTAAGCACTGCTAAGACTTTATCAGTCTGCTCTTTATTGACAAGCTTAAGCGTTTTGCCGCCTTGCTTGGTCGCCTCTAAGCGAATCGCAATTTGCTCAGCGTCCTTTTTGCTACTGGCAACGTGAGTATCGGCATGAATTTGCCAATACTCTTCTGGTATAAAGGCGCGAATTTCATGTTCTCTTTCTACGACCAGACGCATAGCAACGGACTGAACGCGACCTGCAGAGAGACCGCGAGCAACCTTTTGCCACAGCAGCGGCGATATCATAAAGCCAACGACACGGTCTAAAAAGCGACGCGCTTGTTGGGCATTGACACGATCGATATCAAGTTTGGAGGGCTGCTTAAAGGCATTTTGAATGGCTGATTTGGTAATCTCGTTAAAAACCACACGCTCATACTTACTATCAGCGCCGCCGATGACTTCTTTAAGATGCCAAGCAATCGCTTCCCCTTCTCTATCCATATCCGTTGCCAGATAGATTTTGTCAGCGTCTTTAGCTAAAGCTTTCAGCTCTTTGATAACCTTAGTTTTATTTGGTAATACTTCATAAACTGCTGCCCAGTCATGTTCTGGATCGACGCCCATGCGCCGTACCAAGGCTTGCTGGGTTTTTTCTTCTTTGCTTAGACTGTCATCTTTTTTGGTCGTTGTTGGTTTTTTTGCACTTTTGCTTGCGCCAACTGGTAGATCACGGACATGACCAATACTGGAGCGCACGATAAAGTCATCGCCAAGGTATTTATTGATTGTTTTTGCCTTGGCAGGTGATTCTACAATCACCAAAGACTTGCCCTTTGGACTGCCTTTGGGATTACCAGCAGCGGGCGCTGGACTTTTTTTGGTTGCGGTTTTTGCCATATGTGACGACACCATTATTATATGAGTAAATTAAAAGTAAGAATAAATACAGCAGCATGGCAATTTATAATTGTGAGTTATAGTAGCGCGGTGAATCATTATAGTAATAGCTGCTTAAAAAAACGTTTATAAAACAAACAATAACCATAATATAAAGAGTCAGTTATAAAGACGTTACACTGCTAAGCATTACACTGTCAACTGTAAATGACTGAGAGTTTGCCAAAAGTGCTTGCATATTGCTTATAAATGGAGATTAAAAAATGATTTTCTACCTTGTAGCCGTTTTATAGGCGCTTTTGCATCTCTGACGCCCATTGTTCAAGCTGTTTTTTGAGCACCAACAAATCTGCTTCAATCAATTTTTGCTGATAAGCGGGATTGGATGAAGGACGCACATAAGCGATATCTTCCCAATAAATCACGATACTATTTGCCTTAGTCAGTAAACCTTTAACAAACGGCTCAATACTGACTGGCAAGTCTAGCGGTGCTTTATCCAAGCTAAAATTGGTTTTCTTGATAATCGTATTATTAGTGCTGTTATTAGCACGAATCGCACTTGGAATCGTGAGTTTAACATCATCTTTGGTTGTATCGACAAAACTACTATCTGGTCGCCATTGCCCATCAATCACTTGATAGCGCGTGTGCGGCAGCTGCACATCATCTAACACTAAACAGTATTGACCTAACATTCCACGCCCATATTCGTTGTCTTTACCTTTGATCCAATCAGGACAGCTCACCAGCTTTGGATTCAACTGCAAACGACGCGCGGTCATGCGCAGCTTATCCAAACGCTGATCGATACCGTTAGGTTTGAGCGCCATCATACTCCCTAATACAAATAGTACAATGATAACGCCAATGAATGTTCCCATGATGGTCCGGCCTTTTGGATAAATGAAAATGTACTAAAAAATAAAACCGCTACTATCTATACAACAGGCTACAACAAAGACAGTGATTGCCCAGCTAACTATAAAAAAGCAATCATTGATTGTTTGAGCAGTAACTTTTTAACCAGTGACTTTTTAACCAGTAGCATCCTGACAAGCGACTGTTTAATAAATGATTGTCTAAACACTGTCTACTATATAGAAGCTTATAATGAGCACGAACCGTTAAAAATCAAGCATAATGAGTTGATAATCACCAACCACTCACGTTTTCGAATCTCGATGGCTTGGCTATATGTGCTAACAGATCAAACACTTAACTCGAATAAAAAACAGCATAATAACGAGATACAAAAAGTTGTCAGCATCAAAAAGTGCTATGATAAACCATAATTTTAAACGCGCGCAGGTTTATTATGAATTATCTTCTTAAGCGAAACTCATCGACCGCTTCACTAGCGAGCAAATGTGTCCATAAACTCATGAGTAAAACTGGGCTTACCCTCTCGCTAGTAGGCGCTGCCTTATTTACCCTGTCAGGCTGTGCAACGACGCAAAATCTTACCCCGCAGCAATGTCAGGAAAGCAACTGGCAAGAAGTCGGCTATGCTGATGGCTTGCAAGGGCGTTCAGGTGCTTATTTCGGTCATTACGCTGATAGCTGCGCAAAGGTAGGTGGTCCTATGCCCAACCGCATACAATGGGAGCAAGGGCGACAGCAAGGTCTCAAAAGCTACTGCACCGAGCTTAATGCTTATAAACTTGGTCGCGAAGGCTACGACTGGCAGCCCGTTTGTCCGCTCGAAGGCATCGAAAAGCTAGAAGAAGCTTACGCGCAAGGACGTTACTACTATATTCGTCAACGTGATCTCGATTACCTACGTTCGCCTTATCCGTTTGGCTACGGGCCTGGGCGCTTCGGTTACGGCTATCATCCCTTTGGCTATGGCTGGTAAAAAGAAAACCCCAATGAGTACTTAATTTGAGGTTTAAGTACTCATTGAGGCTGGAGAAAAGTTTATTATTTTTGTTTTATTATTATATTAGCTACCTTTTTGATGGTTGGCTATCTAGCAAACATCATATGATAATCACGTTTTTTATAGACTCGCCTTATTCATTGACAAATGCTATCTTCGTAAGTCCTGCTTGACTGGCAGCGGCTAGCACTTGAGCGACCGTGTCATACTTACTGTCTTTGTCAGCACGCAATTGTACAGAAGGGTCTTTACCTCCAGCACTTTGCTGTTGTAACCGTGCCTCTAACTCCTCCATGCTAATCGCATCGCTGTCCCAAAATATCCCTGCGTCTTTATCGATGCTAATTTGAATAGCCTCTGGTGGCGCCTCATTTAACGCAGCACTGGTCTTCGGCAACTCTAGTGGCACTGTCGGATTCAGTACGGTCGCCGTCAATAGAAATATAATCATCAATACCAGCATGATGTCGATAAGCGGAATGAGGTTCATCTCACTCATACTTTGACTGTCATCATCACCCAATTGAAATGCCATAATTACTCTCAATACATTTGGTTATTCGCAATATAGCTCGCTTGACTATCGCCTAACGGACTGTCCCATCAATGGATAATCGTTAAGGCTGCGACGTGGCTGAATTATGATAATGAGTCACTTGCTGAGCATCTGCTGTGTTTGAGTGCATACCCTTTGCTAACGAATCTTGGGTAACAGTCGATTTGCTGTCCGTTAACGGCTGCTGGGTAACAACCATTTCGGCAGAACGTGCTAATAAGTCATGCGCTCTATCGTTGGCGTGATACATCACACGGCGATTGATACGCACTGCAAGGTTATAAAACACCACGGCTGGAATCGCCACGGCGATCCCCAAACCTGTCATGATAAGTGCCTCACCGACTGGCCCTGCCACTTGTCCCAAACCCGCTTGCCCACTCATGCCAATGTTATGTAGCGCATGAAAAATTCCCCATACCGTCCCAAACAAACCGATAAATGGCGCAATTGCGGCCGTCGTCCCAAGAATAGGTAAGCCGCGCTCACTGGCAAAACGGTAACGACCAATATGCTTGAGCAAGATCTGCTCAGTAACCAAACGCCGAGTAGTGGCATCTGCTGCTATCATCTCAGCCTGTTTTACTTGAATCTGCTGACTCAAATCATCTGCAACATTGGCGGCCAATTTGCGGCTTTGTAGCACACGAATAATGCCAGTCACCCAAGAAAGAATAGATAAAGCAAGCAACAAAAAGAACAAGGTTTTTGTCACCATGTCGCTGATTTGCCAGTATTGCATAAAGTCCATGTCAGACTCCTTAGTGTTTAATGCCATTACATGATAATGCTGTGCAGAGCGCCGCCAGCCTCATCATGACAGTTATGAATGAGTATTTTTTGAACAAATTATTTGAATACTAGTATTAGTCTACGACATGGCTTACTGGTAGAGTCACAACACCTACCACGGGCACGCCATTTTTAATAAAAGGTCTGAACCTAGCAGAGTGCATCTTCTTTACCGCCTCTTTGTCTACTATACTATTGCCTGATTTTCCAACTAAAAGCACATCACTAACCCGGCCCTGTTTATCCACCGTCACTTTCAATAGTACATTAAAAGTATCACCCGTCTTGGCCCTTCTTAGAACAGAATCAGGAACACTAAATCGTGGTGTCTTTATCATCTCCGCATCACCAGCAGTAAAGCTCACAGGTTCATTACTTGCAGCGGCTGCTGCTTTTTGCGCGGCATCTTTAGCCGCTTTGTCTTCTGCTGCTTTTCTGGCATTCGCTTCGGCTTGAGCCTCTCGGGCAGCCTTGGCATCGGCTATTCTCTTAGCGTCTTGCACTGCTCTATCATGGGCTTCTTGAGCGGCCTTTTGTGATTCTGCTGCTAGCATTTTACGTCGTTCTTCAGCTTCACGTTGACTATCAGCCATTGAGGTATCGACTTTTGATTCTACTATTGGCTTTTTCGACACCTCTTTTTTAATAATATCAGGCTTCTTTTTTTCTACTTTTACGACAGGTGCTATATCAGCCTTTTTGGCTTTTACCACCGGTTTTTCTGGTGTATTTTGCTTAGCCTTCACTACTGGAGCTACTTTAGGTTTTGACGGTGCTTGTTTTTTAGGTTCAGGTTTTGACTCTGTTTTAGGCGCTGCTTTTTTGGGCGTTACTTCCTGAACTTTTTCTACTTCAGGGATGACCGTTTTGACAGGTAATGTCACCATCTCTATCTCGATAGGTGGTGTGTCTTTTTTTGGTTCAACTTTTATCTCAGGCGTCTTGATCGCCACCAATGCAACTGCCGTCAGCACGTGCAAGCCCACCACTATAATAATGGCTGCGAGTATCAATTTAAGTGGTGGCGCGTCTAAATCCGTTGAACTCATAACACCCTAATATTCATTAACCGAGGTAGAATGGCGTAGATAATAATGCAAACGATAATTATTATCAATAATAAATTTATAATAATTTTGCTTAGCAGGCAAATGATCGGCTAATCATTTAGCGTTATTAATAAGCAAAATTTGCTTAGTCATTCGACCACCCTTTCTCAAATATCGCTATGCATGCTTATTGTGCCAAGGCAGTCAAACCCCATGTAATAAAGTGACGTAATAAAAACCATTATCATTTGTATTGATAATGAGTCTCAATTAATTTATCATAGCCCCTAATCGACTGCGAATCTTTAAGATTACAAAATCTCAAGATATTAAGGCATGTTGAACATCTCAATAGCTAAGCGTAAAAACAACCAATGAAAAATCATAACGTCAAAAGTAATACCGTCAAGCATTGTATGGTGTGAAGCATCACATCGATGAAGTTCTTTTTACTTTTATATGACCGATTATTTGATACATCCTTTGTCCAACCAGCTGATATACCGAGTTATTTATGTCTATTATTTTATTGCCTAACCGCTCTACTCCTTTTTTCAAACGCCCTTTACTGACTGCTATGGTGACCGCTCTAGTTGCTACGATCAGTGTGACAGGTTGTAGCTCACCTGAATCTAACGACTCCGAGCCCGCTGACGCTAAAACTGAAAATCAAACAGCAGATCATGCCTCGAATGTCGCTAATAACGATGCGGTCTCTGTTGAAAAAATCACGGTCGACACGGTAAAAGGTAATGTCGACTTGGCAATGAATCCATCACCGTTGGTGGTCTATGATATGACGTTGATGCAGGATTTGGCTGCGCTTGATGTTGCTGTCGATGGTATGCCAAGCGGTCTAAAATTAGACAATTTACAGTCTAAGACACAGCCTGAACCAAAAACTGTCGGCACCGTATTTGAGCCAGATCTTGAGGCGTTGAACGCGATGCAGCCGCAAGCTATCTTGGTCGGCTCACGCATGGCAGAAAAATATGATGCGCTGTCTAGTATTGCGCCAACGCTCGACATGACGATTGATACGGCAAATATCTATGCATCGAGCAAGCAGCGTTTGCATGATTTGGGTGCATTATTCGGTAAAAGTGCTCAAGCAGCGAAACTGCAAGGCAATATCGACGGGCTCATTGATGAGACCAAAGCATTAACCAAAGATAAAGGTAAAGGCTTAGTGGTCATGGTCAATGGCAATAAGCTGTCTGCCTATGGCGACAAATCACGCTACGGTTTTATCCATACCGTGCTGGATATTCCAATGGCAGATGACCAAATCGCCGATGCGCGCCACGGTCAGCCAATCTCGTTTGAATACATCCAAAAAACCAATCCAGACTGGTTATTCGTCGTCGATCGCAGTGCCGCCATTGGTGAAGATGGTGC